>JBQTIC010000021.1:0-55855 GCA_052388435.1 Chromatiales bacterium
GCAGAAGATCCCTTGGAAGACTGACTCCCTTTGGCTTGTGAATGATGAGGCACATGTACCTTGCTCGCGTTCAGGAGAAAAGGAGGCCGCCGTCACCCCGGCAGCCAGGGCACGCATGAAGCTAATCAAGCTTGGCAAGCAGCACTTCCGTGGATTTGAACACGGCGAGGACACCCGAGCCGACCTGGAGGTTAAGGTCGCTCAGGGAGCGTGAGGTAATGATCGAGGTCACGACGCCCGCGGGCGTCTCGACGTCTACCTCGGACACGACGGGCCCGGGGATGATCTCCTTGATGCGCCCCTTTAGCTGGTTTCTGGCGTTGATGGCGACGATGGATGACATGGCTCTCTCCCTTCATTGGTTGGCATTGAACTGGTGATGAAAATTCGTCGCTGTCTCCCCTGCGAGAAGACGCCCCGGCCCGAGTGGGCCGGGGGCAAGCGCTGGAGGAGAGAGCAGAGCACAGATGAAGCGGGTATCGGCAGGCGACCGGCGCCCGCTACTGGCCGTATATCTGATCGAAGATGCCGCCGTCGTTGAAGTGCGTCTCCTGGGCCTTCTTCCAGCCGCCGAAGAGTTCATCGATGGTAAAGAGACTCAGAGTCGGGAACTGTGCGGCATACTTTGCCAAAATCTCCTGGTCGCGCGGCCGGTAGAACCACTTCGCCGCAAGCTCCTGGCCTTCCTTGCTATACAGGTATTCCAGGTACGCCTTGGCGACCTGCGTGGTCCCGTGTTTGGCGGCGAATTTTTCGACCAGCGCCACCGCCGGTTCGGCAAGGATGCTCACGCTTGGAAGTACAATCTCAAATTCTCCGGGATGTTCCCTCGTTGCCAGGTAGGCATCGTTCTCCCAACCCACCAGGACATCGCCAATGCCGCGCTCGACGAACGTGGTGGTCGCACCGCGCGCGCCGGAATCCAGCACCAGGACGTTCTTGTAGAACCTGGTGATGTAATCGCGGGCCGCGGCATCGTCACTGGCCTTCAAGGCCGCACCGTACGCGGCCAGATAAGTCCAGCGGGCGCCGCCGGAGGTCTTGGGGTTGGCCGGAATAATGCCGACATCGGGCTTGATCAGGTCATTCCAGTCCTTCAGCCCTTTGGGATTGCCCTTGCGCACCAGGAACACGATGGTCGAGGTGTATGGCGCGCTGTTCTGCGGCAGCTTCGACTGCCAGTCCTTGGGCAACGCCCCCGCCTTCTCCGCGATCGCATCGATGTCGTAGGCAAGCGCCAAGGTCACAACGTCCGCTTCCAGGCCGTCGATGACCGAACGCGCCTGCTTGCTGGAGCCGCCGTGCGACTGGCTGACGGTCACCGTATCGCCGGTCTTGTCCTTCCAGTACTTGGCGAAGGCCTCGTTGAACTCGACGTAGAGCTCGCGCGTGGGGTCGTAGGAGACGTTCAGCAGGGCGACATCCTTTGCCTGTGCGGTCAGCGGATGGGTGAAGCCCAGCACGCCAACGAGCACGGCCAGCGCGAACAGCATCGAATGACTGAACATGATGTATTTTCTCCTTAACTTGGGGCGGATGAGGGGCGATCAATAGGAGACCTGGAAGCGGGTCAGGACAACGCGCTCGGTTTCGCGGTCCAGGACCGGGTTGCCGGAACCCGTGGCGCCGGCGCCACCCTCGAACTCGGTCTGCTCGTAGTCGAGATTGATCTTGACGTTGCGGGTGAGGTACCAGTTCAGGCCGACACCGAATGAGGTCGCCTTCGAGGCCGCCTGCTTGGGATTGGCGAATGACGTGCCGCCTGCGGGCGTCACGAACGCGTCGTCGTCGATGTCCAGTTCGCCATAGCGCGCGGCCAGCTCGAAGGCGCCCCAGTTGCCGTTGAACGGATCGAAGTTGTTCCTGGGGGTGACGCCCTTGTACGTGGCGTCTTCGCCCGTCAGCACGATGGAGCCGGCGATCTGCCAGGCGGCGTTGGTGAGCAGGTCCCGATTGCTGCCGATGGCTACCTTCTGGCTCGATTCCACGTATTCGCCGAGCAGGCCGAAGCGGTTGTAATACCAGTACGCCTGCGGGGCGATGCGATAGCGATCGCCATCGGCGATGGTGGTCGACGCCGACGCGGGTGCCGGCGTGACATCGACCGTGCCGCCGGGGGCCAGCGGGACCGTGACCGGGTTGCTGCTGGTGCTGCGATAGCGGAAGAAGCGCGACTGGCCGGGCGTGACGTAACTCCCCAGGTTGGGCGAAGCGGCGCTGCCTTCCTCGTTGCCGTAGCTGCCGGCGATGCCGACGCCCAGCCCCTGCAGCGGGCCGAAACCGCTCTTGAACGGCTGCGCGAAGACGCGCCCGGCGAAGTCCTTGTCGTCGTTGGTGTCGCCCGCGCCGATGCTGCCCAGATCAGGCACGCCATTGAAGACGCCCACCGCGTAGCTCAGAGCGCCGTCTATCAGATCTCCTTGCAACTGCACGCCGAAATCGCGGTTGGGGACGAGGTTGGTGGGCAGCCCGCGCTCGACGAAGAGAAGGTCGGCGCCCGACTGCAGCCGCTCGAGGCCGATCGGTTCCTTGAATTTCCCGGCACGCAGGGTGGCCTGCGGGAAATACTTCAGCTCCGCGTAGGCGTCCTGGAGAGACACGGCGGCCCCGGCGAAGTCGGGCATGATGCGATAGCCGATATATTTGAAGACCGTGCCTTCGAAGATCGGGCGCACGCGCCGCAGCAGCAGCGAATCGGTGTCATCCTGGGCCTCGTCGTCGATCCAGAAGCGCGCGTCGGCCTGCAGGTAACCGCGGAGCTTCAATTCAAAAGCACCATCGGGGGTGCTGAACGAAGCGCCCTTCTCGCTGATCTTGAGCGAAGCGCTCTCCTTCTTTTTCTTCGCGGCCTCCTCTTCGGCGATCTCGAGCTTGCGTTCGATGACCCTTACTTTCTGATCCAGCTCCTTGACGGGACCAGTTGCGGGCTGCGCCGGTTGGACCTTGCGCGCCTGGGAAAGGGCACCCTCCAACTGCTCGACGCGCTCACTGAGTTCGCGTATCTGCTGCTCTAACTGCTGGTCTGTCGCGGCGGGTGCGGCGGCGGAATGGATAGCGGTGGCAACGGCGAGGCTCAGCGCCGACCATCGGAACGGTTTCATGATCTCTGCTCCTTCCAGGCAGTTCTCTCATGTGAACCTCCGGTGGTCCGGTCAGCTCTGAGTGTTGGTTGATTCAGTTGCCGCCAGCGGTGACTGGTAGGCTTACGTGCGAGGCGTGTGTTTCCCTCAGCGTGGGTGACCGCCCGTCGGCGCCGGGTTGAGGCGCAGTTTCTCCTTGCGCTCGATGTGCACTACCCGGCCATCGTGAATCACCACTTCCACCGATCCGTAACGGATCCCTTGCAGTGCCTGTGTCAGGCGCTCGGTCAGGGCTACGGCGTCGGTACCATCTGCAGGTGCCGGGCGATGCGGCGTCATGAGCGAGTCCTAAGCATTCTGTCGTTGATAGCACCGTGGCTCGAAATATAGCGAAGGGCTGTTGTTCCTACAACGAATAAATATACATTAGCTTATAGCTACTTGTCCTATACCGAGCGCTGTGCTTCACGGGACAGATCGGCGCGGTGGGCTCGGAACGCTGTGCTACCATCGCCGCGCCATGCGGGTGTCGGAATTTAACTACGACCTGCCGAAACACCTCATCGCCCAGTATCCGGCGCCCCTGCGCTCCGAAAGCCGTCTGCTGGTCCTCGACGGTGTCACCGGTGAAATTGAGGATCGCCGCTTCGCCGACCTGCCGTCACTGCTGCACCCCGGTGACCTCCTCGTGTTCAACGACACGCGCGTGATCAAGGCGCGGCTCTACGGGCACAAGAGCACGGACGGCAAGGTCGAGTTGCTGATCGAACGCGTTCAGGGCAGGACATGCGCGCTGGCGCACTTGAAGCCGGCGCGCACACAGCGGCCGGGCACACGGATCGTGCTGGAGGACGGGACCAGCGTCGCCGTCATCGAACGTCGGCCGGATGACCTCTTCGTGGTCGAGTTCGAGAGCGGCGTGAATGTCTACGACGTGATGGAGCGGAGCGGGCACGTGCCGCTGCCGCCTTACATCGCGCGCGCCGACGAGGTGACGGACATAGATCGGTACCAGACGATCTACAGCCGCGTACCGGGCGCGATCGCCGCCCCGACCGCAGGTCTGCACTTCGACAGGGAACTGCTCGACGCCATCGAGCGGCGCGGGGCGGAGCGTGCCTTCGTGACCCTGCATGTTGGCGCAGCAACCTTTCTGCCGGTGCGCGTGAAGGACATCGAGCAACACCGCATGCACAGCGAGTACGTGGAGGTGAGCGAGCGGACCTGTGCGCAGGTGCGCGCCGCAAAGGCACGCGGCAACCGTGTTGTGGCGGTGGGCACGACCTCGGTGCGGGGCCTGGAGAGCGCGGCGGCGTGCGGCGAGTTGAAGCCGATGGCCAGCGATACGGATATCTTCATCGCGCCCGGTTTCCACTTCCGCGTCGTCGACGCCATGATCACGAATTTTCATCTTCCGAGATCGACGCTGCTGATGCTGGTCTGCGCCTTCGGTGGACGCGACAGGGTCCTTGCAGCTTATCGACACGCGGTGCGCCGCCGCTATCGCTTCTACAGCTACGGCGACGCCATGTTAGTAACGCCGCAGGGACCGGCCGGCCATGCGCTTTGAGCGCTGGGCCCGGGACGGCCGCGCGCGGCGGGGCCGGCTGCACCTTCCGCGCGGCACGGTAGAGACGCCGGTTTTCATGCCGGTGGGCACCTATGGAGTGGTCAAGACCGTGAGCCCCGACGAGCTGGAACAACTCGGAGCCGAGATCATTCTCGGCAATACCTTTCATCTCATGCTGCGTCCCGGCACCGAGATCATCCGTGCCCACGGTGACCTGCACGGCTTCATGCACTGGCCGAGGCCCATCCTCACCGATTCCGGCGGCTTTCAGGTATGGAGCCTGGGCGACGTGCGCACGATTACACCGGAGGGCGTGACCTTCCGCTCCCCGGTGGATGGCGAGGTGGTTTTCCTCGACCCGGAGCGATCGATGCAGGTGCAAAACGAGCTCGGCGCGGACATCCTCATGGTGTTCGACGAATGCACGCCCTATCCGGCCAGCGAGGAGCAGGCGCGTGCCTCCATGGAGCTCTCGCTCACGTGGGCGCGCCGCAGCCGCGAGGCGCACGGCGATTCACGCGCCGCCCTGTTCGGGATCGTACAGGGGGGAATGTACGAGCACCTGCGGATGAGCTCGCTTGCCGGTCTCGTCGAGATCGGCTTCGACGGCTACGCGCTTGGCGGACTGTCCGTCGGCGAAACGAAGCCGGAGATGCTGCAGATACTGGACGTGCTCGCGCTGCGGATGCCGGAGGATCGTCCGCGCTACCTGATGGGCGTGGGCACGCCGGAGGACCTGGTGGAAGCCGTATGCCGCGGCATCGACATGTTTGACTGCGTGATGCCGACACGCAACGCCCGCAACGGCCATCTGTTCACGGGCCGCGGCGTCATCCGCATCCGTAACGCGGCCTACCGCCGCGACACACAGCCGCCGGAGGAATCGTGCACCTGCTACACCTGCCGCAACTACAGCCGGGCCTACCTCCACCATCTTGACCGCGCCGGCGAGACCCTGGGCTTGAGGCTCAACACGCTGCACAATCTCCACTACTATCTGAAACTGATGGTTGAACTGCGCGCCGCCATCGAGAGCGGGGCGCTTACGCAGTACGTTGCCGCGTTCCATGCGCGGCGCGAAGCTGTGTCATAATACGCGGCCGTTTTTTCCGTCCGTCCAGGATCCTGATCATGAATGTCTTCATCGCAGATGCTCACGCGCAGGCAGCGCCGGCGACGGGCGGCGGCGCCGGCATGCTGGAACTGTTGCCGCTACTCGTCCTGTTTGCGGTCTTTTATTTCTTTCTCATCCGCCCGCAGATGAAGCGGCAGAAGGAGCACCGGCAGATGGTGGAGACGATAGCCAAGGGCGACGAGATCGTGACCAACGGCGGCATTGCCGGGCGCATCACCGACCTCAGCGACAGCTTCCTCACCCTGGAGATCGCCAAGGGCGTCGAGGTCAAGGTACAGAAGCAGGCCGTGGGCGCGATCCTTCCCAAGGGCACCCTGAAGGCGGACTGAAGCGCGCTCCGCTTCGCATCCGGCAGTTCCCAGACAGCCCATCCATGAACCGCACGCCGCTGTGGAAGACGATACTGATCTTTGTCCTGGTCGTCGGCGCACTCATCTACGGCTCGCCGAACGCGTTTCCCGAAGACCCCTCCGTACAGATCTCGCCGAGCGGTGATGAACTTGTCGATGCGGTGCTGGAAAAGCAGGTCACCGATGCGCTGGAGAAGGCAGGGCTGAAATCCAGGCGAATCGATCGCACGGCGAGCAGCATGCTGGTGCGGTTCGCAGACGGCGAGGCGCAGCTCAAGGCCAAGGACGTCATCGGCGCGGCGCTCGGCGAAAAGTACCTCGTGGCCCTCAATCTCGCGCCCACCACGCCGAAGTGGCTGCAGCAGTTGGGCGCCAAGCCGATGTACCTGGGACTCGACTTGCGCGGCGGCGTGCATTTCCTGCTCGCCGTCGATACCCAGGCAGCGGGGCAACAGGCCGAGGAGCGCTTCGTCGGCGATCTGCGCTCCCACCTCCGGGAAGAGAAGATCCGCTACCGCAACATCAGCCGGCGCGAGGGCGGCGGGGGGCTGGTGGTCCAGTTCACCGACGTCGAAGAATCCGCCGCGGCGGAGAAGCTCATCACGCGCCAGTACCCCGCCTTGCAGTTCATGCCGCAGGAGGACACCGGCGGCGTGGAACTGCACCTCAAGGTGAGCGACGCCTACCTGCGCGAACAGCAGATGTTCGCGATTCAGCAGAACCTCACCACGCTGCGCAACCGCGTGAACGAACTCGGCGTGGCCGAGCCGGTGATCCAGCAACAGGGCGAGGACCGCATCGTCGTGCAGCTTCCGGGCGTGCAGGACACCACCCGCGCGAAGGACATACTCGGCGCCACCGCCACTCTGGAATTCCACATGGTGGATACTGAGCATGAGTTGGCGGAGGCGGAGGCGGAGGCGGGCCGTGTGCCGCCCGGCTCGAAGCTCTACAGGCAGCGCGATGGCGGCAACGTGCTGCTCCACAAGCAGGTCATGCTCACCGGCGAGTACATCATTGATGCGGCATCCGGCTTCGACCAGCAGGACAATACGCCGAACGTCTCCATCCGCCTCGACGGCAAGGGCGGGGCATTGTTCGAGCGCGCCACCCGCGATAACGTCGGCAGGCCGATGGCGGTGGTGTTTATCGAGAACAAGAGCAAGACGGTCCACGAGGGCGATGAGGTCAAGCAGGTCACCGAGCGCGTGGAGGAGGTCATCAACGTCGCGACCATCCGCGAGCAGCTCGGGCGAAACTTCCAGATCACCGGCCTGGACTCCACGAACGAGGCGCGCAATCTGGCGCTGTTGCTGCGCGCCGGCGCGCTGGCCGCGCCGATCCAGATTGTCGAGGAGCGCACCGTCGGTCCCTCGCTCGGCCGCGACAACATCGAGAGGGGCATGTTCTCGGTCACCATCGCGTTGGCGCTGGTGCTGATCTTCATGGTGTTCTACTACCAGGTGTTCGGCATCGCGGCTGACATCGCGCTGGTGCTGAATCTGGTCTTCATTATTGCCATCATGTCGCTGCTGCAAGCGACACTGACGCTGCCGGGTATCGCCGGCATCATCCTCACCGTGGGCATGGCCGTGGACGCCAATGTCCTCATCAACGAGCGCGTACTGGAAGAGCTGCGCAACGGCAACACGCCGCAGGCGAGCATCCATGCCGGCTACGAACGGGCGTGGGCGACGATCCTGGACTCCAACGTAACGACGCTCATCGCTGGCGCATTGCTCTTCGGCGTGGGCACAGGCCCCATTAAGGGTTTCGCGGTCACGCTGTGCTTGGGGATACTGACCTCCATGTTCACCGCGGTGATCGTTTCGCGCGCGGTGATCAACTTCGTTTACGGCGGCCGCCGGGTGGCGAAGCTCTCCATCTAGAAATCCCCATGAAGTTCTTCAACAAGGTCTACAGGTTCAACTTCATGCGTTACCGCCGGTTCTGGCTGGGCTTCTCGGCCGTGACCAGCTTGCTCGCGGTCATCGCCATCGCTGCACTGGTGCTGACGGGTCGGTTTCCGTTTGGCATTGACTTCACGCGCGGGACGCTCATCGAGCTTGGATACAGCGAGCCGACCGAGACGGAGGTCGTGCGCGATGCTCTGAACCAGGCCGGTTTCGGCGGCGCCATCGTGCAGCACTTCGGCACCGCCAAGGACATCCTGCTCCGTCTTCCGCAGGAAATGGGACCGGAGACGAGCAACAAGGTGTTGGCGGCGCTGAAGGAAGGCGGGCATCAAGTCGAACTGCGGCGCGTGGAGTTCGTCGGCCCGCAGGTCGGTCGACAGCTCGCCGAGAATGCGACGCTCGCCATGATAGGCGCCCTCATCGGGATACTCATCTATGTCATGCTGCGCTTCGAAACCAAGCTCGCGCTGGCGGCAGTCATCGCCACGCTGCACGACACTATCCTTACGGCCGGTTTTTTCCTGCTGACGCCGTGGGATTTCGATCTGACCGTGCTGGCGGCCTTACTGACGGTCATCGGCTATTCCATCAACGACACCATTGTGGTCTTTGACCGCATCCGCGAGAACTTCCGAAAGATGCGCACGGCGGGCGCGCTGGAGGTCGTCAACACCTCTGTCAACGAGACGCTGTCCCGCACCCTCATGACCGGCACCACCACGGCCATGGTGCTCACCGCGTTCTGCATCTTCGGCGGCGAGATCAACCGGCCCTTCGCCGTCACCGTGCTGCTCGGCCTGGTGATCGGCACGTACTCCTCGATTTATATTGCGAGCCCGGTCGCCGTGGCCCTGGGCGTCGACCGCAAGGCACTGATGCCGGTGCAGAAAGAAGGCGTGGGCGCCGATAGCCGCGCGTAGAAGCTGTGGGAACGCATCTCATGCGATCCATGAAGATGAGTTCCATGACTGCTGCGCTTGCCGTAACCGTGGTGCTCGCCCGCTCAAAATCCTCACGTACTGGCCGTGTACGCCCCGGTTTCTCGCCCGCTCGCGCCTTGTGCCGCCCGCGCTCGCTACGCTGATAGACAGCTTCGCGAAGTTGAGCCTGATCTGAAGTTGCTGGCGGATGCGCATCCTTGCCGACGAGAACATCACCCAGGTCGCGGCGGCCTTCGCCTCGCTCGGCGATGTCGCGTTGGTGCCGGGACGGCAGATTACGCGCGCCGCACTAAGCGTGGCGAACATGCTGCTCGTTCGCTCCGTGACCCGCGTTGATGCGGCGCTGTTGACAGGAACGCCAGTCCGCTTCGTCGCCTCGGCGACCAGTGGTGTCGACCATGTCGACCTCAACTACCTGCGGACGCGCGGCATTGGCTTCGCGCACGCGCCGGGCAGCAACGCGGAGTCGGTGGCCGAGTACGTGCTTTCCGCAGTTCTCGCTCTGCTCGCCCGGCGGGATCGCGAACCGCGGGGCCTCAGCGCAGGCATTATCGGCTGCGGCGAGGTCGGATCGCGGGTGGCCGCAAAGTTGGAAGTTGTGGGCATGCACTGTCTGCGCAACGACCCGCCGCTGCGGGGGCGGACGGGGGATGTCTGCTACATCGACCTCCAGCGGGCGCTCGGCGCCGACATCGTCACCCTGCATGTGCCGCTGACGCATACAGGTCGGCACGCGACCCGGGGAATGATCGGACACCGGGAGCTGGCGCAACTCAAAACGGGGGCCATTCTGATCAATACGGCCAGAGGCCCCGTTGTCGACGAGGCCGCGTTGCGGCAGACGCTCATCCGCGGGAGCGACCTGCAAGTCGTAATCGACTGCTGGGAAGACGAGCCCCAGGTCGATATTGATCTCCTCAGTCACGCGGCGATCGCCACACCGCACGTTGCCGGGTACAGTTACGATGGCAAGCTTCGCGCTACGCACATGATCTACGAGGCCGCTTGTGCGTTCGCCGGGCAGGCGGCCGCTTGGCAGCCGGCGCCGCCCGGATTCACGCCGGCGCCCCTCACGATGCAGGCGGATGAGACGGAGATGGGCGCAATCCGTCGCGCCGTGTTCAGCGGCTATGATGTCCGGGACGATGATGCGGCATTGAGACAGCTCCCGGCGCTGCCGCAGGCGGAGCGCGGCGCTTACTTTGATCGTTTGCGGCGTGACTATCGTGTGCGGCGAGAATTCAGCGCCATTACCGTCATCGCTGACGGTCGCGCACAGACCTGCGCCGCGACGCTCGGTGCACTGGGCTTCCACGTCCCGGCGCTGGCATCGCGGGGTGCGATCACGGCGCAAGCGGGCGCAGAGGCGGGGATGGCATGACGGTGAAGCTCGGTACACCGCTCACGACCGGGGCGACGCGGCTCATGCTGCTCGGCTCTGGAGAGTTGGGCAAGGAAGTGGCGATAGAGGCGCAGCGCTTCGGTGTCGAGGTCATCGCCGTGGACCGGTACGCGAACGCGCCTGCGATGCAGGTCGCTCATCGCGCGCACGTCATCAACATGCTGGACGGCGGTGCGTTGCGCGCACTTGCCGAGTCCGAGCGGCCGGCATTCATCGTGCCCGAGATCGAGGCGATCGCAACCGAGACGCTGCTCGAACTGGAAGGCGAGGGCTTCACGATCATACCCACCGCGCGGGCCGCGCGGCTCACCATGGATCGCGAAGGCATACGCCGGCTCGCCGCCGAGGAACTCGGCCTGAAGACCTCACCCTATCGCTTTGTGGGCAACACCAAGGAATGCCGCGCCGCCGCGCGCGAGGTCGGCCTGCCCTGCGTGGTCAAGCCGGTCATGAGTTCTTCCGGCAAGGGACAGTCCATCATTCGCGCCGATGAAGACATTGAACGGGCCTGGGACTATGCGATCAAGGGCGCACGGGCGGAGAAAGAACGCGCGATCGTGGAGGGGTTCGTCGAGTTTGACTACGAGATCACGCTGCTGACGGTGCGCCATCGCGATGGTACGACCTTCTGCGCGCCCGTTGGCCATCTGCAGATCGAGGGTGACTACCGGGAATCCTGGCAGCCGCAGCCGATGTCGCAGGCCGCATTGGCGGAGAGCGAGCGCATTGCCAGGGCGGTCACCGACGCGCTGGGTGGCCGCGGCATATTCGGCGTAGAGCTGTTCGTCAAGGGTAATGAGGTCTGGTTCAGCGAGGTGTCACCGCGACCGCACGACACCGGTCTGGTCACGCTCATTTCCCAGGATCTCTCCGAGTTCGCCCTGCACGTACGCGCGATACTCGGTTTGCCGGTACCCGTGATCCGGCAGCGGGGCGCCGCGGCCTCCTGCGCGATCCTCGTCCACGGGGACTCCACCGGCGTGCGATATAGCGGCGTCGAGGCGGCGCTCGCGGAGCCGGACACGATGCTCCGCCTGTTCGGCAAGCCGCAAGTGAAGGGGCATCGGCGCATGGGGGTGGCGCTGGCCCTCGGCGGCGACATCGAAGAGGCTCGGGCCAAGGCCCGACGCGCCGCCGCGGCTGTGAAGTGGCAACTCTAGAACCCTTAGAACTCCATCAACGAGGAGGATAACTCCATGCGCATCCTGCACACCATGCTGCGAGTCGGCAATCTCGATCGTTCCATTGACTTCTACACCAGCGTGCTCGGTATGAAGGTGCTGCGAAAGAACGATTACCCCGATGGCAAGTTTACGCTCGCGTTTGTCGGGTATCAGGAGGAGTCCGAAGGCGCGGCACTGGAGTTGACCCATAACTGGGACACCGACAGCTACGAGCTGGGGAACGCCTATGGCCATATCGCCATCGAGGTCGATGATGCCTACGCGGCCTGTGAGCAGGTAAAGGCAAAAGGCGGGCAGGTGGTGCGCGAGGCCGGCCCGATGAAGCACGGCAGCACCGTCATTGCCTTCGTCCAGGATCCCGACGGCTACAAGATCGAGTTCATCCAGAAGGGCACTTGGTAGCGGCCTGCAAGCGCCGCGGCGGCAACGGGCCGGTCCGTGGACGTTGATCGGTCGGGCGCGGCATACGCGGCCGCGCCGGTTGACGCCGGTGGGCCGCTCACAGAGAATCTGCCGCCATTATGCCCAAGACCGGGGCCGGGACGCCCGGCGTTCCCACCGATGGATAAAAAGAATCTGCTCGAAAACCCCTTGGTCAGGATCCGCGGGTTGACCTTCCTGCGTGGCACGCGCGCCATCTTCGATAACGTCAACGTCGATATCCCGCGGGGCAAGATCACAGCGGTCATGGGACCCAGCGGTTGCGGCAAAACCACTCTGCTGCGGCTCATCGGTGGTCAGCTCCGCCCGCTCGTAGGCAGCGTCGTCGTCGACGGCGAGGAGGTGCCAGTGCTGTCGCGCGGCGAACTGATGCGGCTGCGCAGGCGCATGGGCATGCTGTTCCAGAGCGGCGCGCTGCTCACCGATCTCAACGTCTTCGACAACGTCGCCTTCCCGCTGCGCGAGCATACGAAACTGCCAGAGTCGATGATACGCGACCTGGTGCTCATGAAGCTGGAGGCCGTCGGGCTGCGCGGCGCGCGCGATCTGATGCCGGCCGAACTCTCCGGCGGCATGGCCCGGCGGGTGGCATTGGCGCGGGCGCTCGCGCTCGACCCGATGATGATCATGTATGACGAGCCGTTCACCGGCCAGGATCCGATTTCGATGGGTGTGCTGGTGCGGCTTATCAAGCTCATGAACGACGCCTTGGGCCTGACCGGCATCGTGGTGTCGCACGACATCCACGAGACGCTCCAGATCGCCGATTACGTTTACATTCTGTCCGCGGGCAAGGTGGTGGGGCGCGGCACTCCGGCCGAACTTGCCGCCAGCGGAAATCAGTGGGTGCGGCAGTTCATGCAGGCGTTGCCGGACGGTCCCGTGCATTTTCACTATCCGGGTACGGGTGTCGCGGAAGACCTGAGGCTGTGATGGAGGCCACGCTCAATGTGCTGCAGCAACTCGGCCGCCGGGGCCTCTCCGGACTGGAGCGCCTCGGTCGCGCACACATCTTCTTTATCTACGTAATGGGTGGGGTGCCGGCGGTGCTACGGCGCTGGCGGCTCATCGTGGCCCAGGTCTTCGCCGTTGGCGTCCTGTCGTTGGTGATCATCGTGGTGTCCGGCGTGTTCGTCGGGATGGTGCTCGGTCTGCAAGGCTATAATACGCTGGTTGATTTCGGCGCCGAGGAGTCGCTCGGTGTCCTGGTGGCGCTATCACTGGTGCGGGAGCTCGGTCCGGTGGTCTCCGCGCTCCTGTTTGCCGGCCGTGCCGGTTCCGCCTTGACCGCCGAGGTTGGTTTGATGAAGACCACCGAGCAGCTCTCGGCGATGGAGATGATGGCGGTCGACCCGCTGCACCGGGTGATCGCGCCGCGGCTGCTGGCCGGCATCCTCGCCATGCCGCTGCTGGCGGCGATCTTCAGCACCGTGGGGGTGTACGGCGGCTATTTCGTAGGGGTCGGGCTCCTTGGGGTCGACGATGGGGCGTTCTGGGCGCAGATGCAGGCGGCGGTGGAAATCAGGGAGGACATACTCAACGGCGTGATCAAGAGCCTGGTGTTCGGGCTGGCGGTTACCTGGATCGCGCTGTTCGAGGGATATGACACGGTGCCCACCTCGGAGGGGATCGCTCGGGCGACGACGCGGACGGTGGTCAACTCCAGCCTCGCGGTGCTGGGGCTGGACTTCGTGCTGACCGCGTTGATGTTCAACAAGTGAGGTAGGGAATCATGATGGAATCGCGACAGCTCGAAATCACCGTGGGCGCCTTCATCCTGATGGGGATGCTGGCGCTGCTCATGCTCGCGATGAAGGTCAGCAACCTCGGCGAATTCGGTGGCGGTGACGGCTACGAGGTGCGCGCCAAGTTCGATAACGTTGGCGGCCTGAAGGTGCGCTCCCCCGTGAAGATGGCCGGCGTGCAGGTCGGCCGGGTGTCCGCCATCGGCTTCGACGACAAGACCTATCAGGCCGTGGCGACACTGCGTATCGACCGCAGATACGACAAGCTGCCGCTCGACACGTCGGCGAAGATCTACACGGCCGGACTGCTTGGCGAGCAGTACGTAAGCCTGGAGGCCGGAGGCGAGGAGGAATATCTCAAGGAGGGTGACCAGATCACGCTGACCTCCAACGCGGTGGTCCTGGAGCAGGTGATCGGTCAGTTTCTGTACAGCAAGGCCGCCGGCGACGATAAGAGCGGCTGAGACTGACAACATGTCCAGGGACGGCGGGTAACGAACCCAGAACGAGAGGGGCAATTCACTGTCAGAGAACGGCGCCCGACAAACGGGCGCACGGAGAATTGCTGGGGGTCAAGTATGAAAGCGTGGTTGCGGGTCATGGGCCTGATGACAGGTCTGTTGTTTACGGCCGGGGTTGCGGCGGTGCCGAGTCCTGAACAGGTTATCAGGGACACCACCGACAGAGTGTTGGCAAGGGTGCGGGCCGAGAGAGCGGCGCTGCAGGCAGACACGCGCAAGCTCTACGGTCTGGTCGATGAAGTCATCATCCCGCATTTTGATTTCGAGGGCGCCTCGCGCCTGGTGCTTGGCAGGCACTGGCGCACGGCGGACGAGGCGACCCGGGCGCGGTTTACCGAGGCATTCAGGGAACTGCTGGTACGCACCTATGCGAATGCCCTGTTGCAGTACGTCGACGAGACGGTGGTCTTCAAATCGAGCCAAGCCGACGGCAAGTCGGTGGTGGTGCGCACGGAGATCGCCAAACCGGGCGCCCATCCGATCCCGGTAAACTACCGCATGCACATGAAGAACGGCGAATGGAAGTGCTACGACGTGTTTGTGGACGGCATCAGCCTCATTGTGACCTATCGTGAGTCCTTCGCATCGCAGATCAGCCAGTCCGGCCTTGCCAGTCTGATCGGCCAGATGGAAGCCAAGAACGAGGGACTGCGATAATGTCTGACGCGCGCCTGTACAAGCAGGACGACCGCACGTGGCGAGTCGCCGGCGACCTCGACCTCGACGCTGTCGCCACCGTGCTGGCTCAGGGAAGCCAGATGTGGGAGGACGGCATGCCGTGTGTGGTGGATTTTTCCCAGGTGCGGCGCATCGACAGCACGAGCGTGGCGCTCATGCTGGAATGGCAGCGGCAGGCTAAGCAGCGCAACATCGCGCTGCGCTACCGCAACGTGCCGCGCCAGCTGCTTGCCATCGCCAGCGTCTGCGGCGTCAAGGCCTTGTTGGCTCTGGAGTCGCAGGTTGGCTGAGCAGAGCTATCTCATGAGTGACGTGTGCGACGGCAGCGATTTTCGATGCAGCGACCGGTGTCCGGTTTCGTGCAGCGGGTCGCAGCCGCTTTCGCGAAGGGGCGCAGCAGCCGCAATTGCAACGTCGAACGGGGTGTGCCCGCCGTGCCCGCACTCGAGGCTTACGGCCACCGGGGCGCGGTATCTTTTTGGCCCGCAACGCATCCTGCAGGCACTCGTGAAATAGGCTCTGGCCGTGGCTCCCGAGGAAATTCAGGCTCTCATCGAAACAGGCATACCGGGGGCCAGGGCCGAGGTACATGGCGACGACGGTGTGCATTTTGAGGCGGTGGTGGCGAGCGAGGGATTTCGGGGCTTAAGCACTGTCAAGCAGCATCAGATGGTATATCGGGCGCTGGGCCCGCGCATGGGCACCGACATACACGCGCTGGCGTTGAAGACCTGCACACCCGAGGAGTGGCCCGCTCGCACTGTGCCGCGCTAGCGGTCGCGTCGGCCGCCGATGGACAAGCTGATCATAACCGGAGGCGTCCCGCTCAACGGCGAGATCCGTATCTCCGGTGCCAAGAACGCGGCCCTGCCGATCCTCGCAGCGACCCTGCTCTCCGAGGGCACGGTGACCGTTGGCAACATCCCGCACCTCCAGGACATCACCACGACCATGGAGCTGCTCGGGCGGATGGGAGTGGAGCTGATGGTCGACGAAAGCATGAAAGTCGAGGTCAACGCCGGCACCATCAGGGACATGTTCGCGCCCTACGAGCTGGTGAAGACGATGCGCGCTTCCATACTGGTGCTGGGACCGCTGCTCGCCCACTACGGTCGCGCCAATGTGTCCCTGCCCGGCGGTTGCGCTATAGGCTCGCGCCCCGTCAACCTGCACCTCCGCGGTCTGGCGGCGATGGGCGCTGACATCGTGGTGGAAAACGGATACATCAAGGCGACCGCCCGGCGCCTGCGCGGCGTGCACCTGCATCTGGACCTGGTAACGGTTACGGGTACGGAGAATCTCATGATGGCGGGGACGCTGGCCGAAGGACGCACCGTCATCACCAATGCGGCGCGTGAGCCGGAGGTGGTGGATCTCGCCAACTGCCTCATCAGCATGGGCGCGTGCATCGAAGGAGCGGGCACCGATACCATCATCATTGATGGGGTGGAACGTCTGCACGGGACCTACTACGAGATCCTGCCCGACCGCATCGAGTCGGGGACCTATCTGGTCGGCGCCGCCATGACCGGGGGCCGGGTAAAGGTCAAGGGAACGCGCGCCGATCTGTTGGAAGCGGTCCTGGCAAAGCTCGGTGAGGCAGGCGCCGGCATCGAATGCAGCGACGACACGGTGACCCTCGACGCGCGCGAGCGGCGCATCCGCGCCGTTGACGTGCACACCTCGCCTTATCCCGGCTTCCCCACCGACATGCAAGCGCAGTTCACGGCCATGAACAGCGTCTCCGAAGGCAGTGGCGCGATCACGGAGAACGTTTTTGAGAACCGCTTCATGCACGTGCTGGAACTGCGGCGTCTGGGCGCGGACGTGCGCCTGGAAGGCAACACCGCGATCACCAAGGGTGTCTCGCGCTTGACCGGCGCCCCGGTGATGGCCACGGACCTGCGCGCCTCGGCCTGCCTGGTCCTGGCCGGGCTGGTTGCCAGGGGCGAGACTCATGTGGAACGCATCTATCACATCGATAGGGGCTACGAGGCGATCGAGGAGAAGCTGTCGCAGTTGGGCGCGCATATCCGCCGTGTGCCAAGCTAGACATCGGCAAGCATATGACCATGTCCGGCGAAAAGGTGACGCTCGCGCTCTCCAAGGGACGTATCCTGAACGAGGCGTTGCCCCTGCTTGCCGGCATCGGGATCCGGCCGCTGGAGAACCCCGCGCAATCGCGCAAGCTCATCCTCGCAACCGGGCTGCGCGACGTGCGACTGCTCGTCATCCGCGCGCAGGATGTAACCACCTATGTGGACTACGGCGCCGCGGATCTCGGTATAGCGGGCAGGGACGTGCTGCTGGAATACGAGGGTGACGGGCTGTATGAGCCGCTGGATCTCGGCATTGCGCGCTGCATGCTGGTCGTGGCGGGGCGCGCGGGCACCAGTCTCAGGGCCCGGCGCCTGCGCGTGGCGACCAAGTATGTCAACACCGCGCGTCGGTATTTCGCCGCGCAGGGGGTCCAGGCGGACATCATCAAGCTGTACGGTTCAATGGAACTGGCGCCGCTGCTGGGACTCGCCGACGTGATCGTCGATCTGGTGGACACCGGCAAGACACTGCGCGAGAACGGCCTGGTGCCGCTCGCCCGGATCGCCGAGGTCAGCTCGCAGCTCATCGTGAACAAGGCGGCGATGAAGATGAAGCACACTCGCATCCGGGCGTTGATCGCTGAACTCGGCGGGGCCGTGGCGGCGCAGCGACGTTAAGCCTGTGGCGGGAATCCGCCGATAGAGAAAGATCGAACTGCGATGAATCTGACACTGCGAAGATTGGCGACGGCGGAACCCGATTTCGGCGCGAGGCTCAGTGCCCTGCTTGCCTTCGAAGCCAAGGTCGACGAGGCGGTGCAGGAGAGCGTGCGTCAAATGCTGCGCGAGGTGCGGCTGCGAGGCGATGCGGCACTCATCGAGTACACGAACCGGTTTGATCGGCGGCAGGTACAGAGTGCTGCGGAGCTCGAAGTGCCGCTGACGGAACTGCGGCGTGCGCGCCAAGGCCTGCCGGCAAGCCTGCGCGCGGCGCTGGAACAGGCGGCCGACCGCGTGCGCGCCTACCATGAGCGGCAGCGCCAGGAGTCGTGGAGTTACACCGAAGCGGACGGGACGCTGCTCGGTCAGAAGGTGACTCCCATGGCACGCGTCGGTGTCTATGTGCCCGGCGGGCGCGCCGCCTATCCTTCCTCCGTGCTCATGAACGTTCTGCCGGCGCAAGTCGCCGGCGTACGCGAGGTGATCATGGTGGTGCCGGCACCGGAAGGACACGTGGAACCGGTCGTGCTCGCCGCTGCGGACATCGCCGGCGTGCAACGCGTGTTCACCCTCGGCGGTGCCCAGGCGGTGGCAGCGCTTGCCTATGGGACGGCACTGGTTCCCCGCGTGGACAAGATCGTCGGTCCCGGCAACATCTACGTCGCGATCGCCAAGGCGATGGTGTTCGGCACCGTCGGCATCGACATGATCGCAGGACCCTCGGAGATCCTGATCGTCTGCGACGGGGCTACCCCCCCGGAGTGGATCGCCATGGATCTGTTCGCGCAGGCGGAGCATGATGAGCACGCGCAGGCGATCCTGATCTCCTCGGACCCTGCCTTTCTCGATCGGGTCGCGGATGCGATGCAGCGCCTGCTGCCGGCGCAGCCACGTGCGGCCATTATCCGCGCTGCCCTGGAGGGTCGCGGGGCCTTCATCGCGGTGCGCGATCTTGATGAGGCAGCGGCGGTCGTGAACCGTATTGCGCCAGAGCATCTGGAACTGTCGGTGGCGGAACCGCTGGCGCTGGCAGAAAAGATCGAGCACGCTGGCGCTATCTTTCTCGGACGCTACACCGCGGAAGCAGTGGGTGACTACTGCGCGGGCCCCAACCACGTCCTGCCCACCTCGCAGACTGCGCGCTTCTCCTCGCCACTGGGTGTCTACGACTTTCAGAAGCGTTCCTCGCTCATCATGTGTTCACCGAGTGGTGCGGCGGCAATGGGACGGCTCGCGGCCACGCTGGCGCGGGCGGAGGGTCTCGACGCCCACGCACACTCTGCCGAGTATCGCGTCCGCGCGCAGTCATCATGACAGAACGGATCCGGCGCTGGGTGAGCCTGCCGGTGCAAGCGCTCACTGCGTATCCCGTGCCAGACGCGGAGGGATTCATCAAGCTGGACGCGATGGAGAATCCGTACGGATGGCCCTCGACACTGATCAGCGAGTGGCTGGACCGCCTGCGCCGCGCTCCGGTTAATCGCTATCCGGACCCGGAGGCGCGCGAGCTGAAGGCGCGCCTGCGCCGGTATCTGGACGTCCCCGACAATGTGTCAATCATGCTCGGAAACGGCTCCGATGAGCTTATCCAGATCATGGCGGAGGCGGTGGCGGGGCAAGGGCGGACCATCCTGGCGCCGGAACCCACCTTCGTCATGTACCGCCTCATCGCCGAGGTGCTCGGCTTCCGTTTTGTCGGCGTCCCGCTGCGCGGCCCCGATTTCGCCCTCGACGTCGGGGCCATGTGCGATGCAATCGACACCCATCGGCCGGCGCTGGTATTCCTGGCCTCTCCGAACAATCCCACCGGCAATCTCTTTGAGCGCGCCGACATGGAAACCATCATCGAACGCGCGCCAGGCGCGGTGGTCATCGACGAGGCCTACTATCCCTTTGCGGGCGAGAGCTGGCTGCACGAGTTGCCCCGCCATGCGAACGTGCTCGTCATGCAGACGCTGTCGAAAGCAGGGCTCGCCGGCCTGCGCATCGGGCTGCTCGCCGGGGCTGCGGAGTGGTTGGATCAGTTCAACAAGGTGAGACTGCCCTACAACATCAACATTTTGTCACAGCTCTCCGCCACCTTCATACTCGATCACCAGCAGTTCCTGCGCGAACAGGCCGAGCAGATCCGCCGCGACCGTGAGCAGTTGTACGGGCGGATGCACAGTGTGCCCGGGTGCGAGGTGTGGCCGAGCCGCGCCAACTTCCTGCTGTTTCGCGCCCGGGCGGGTGCGCGTGCGGTCTTCGAGCGGCTCAAGGCGCGCAAGGTGCTGATCAAATGCCTGGACGGCTCACACCCGCTCCTGAAGGAGTGCCTGCGCGTCACCGTCGGCACGCCCGGCGAGAACGCGCTGTTTCTGGAGGCTTTGGCGCACGCGGCGGCCGACGGTTGATGCTTACGACGTCCGCCGCTCGCGCAGCGGCTAATCGCGGTTTATCAACTGAGGAAGAGCGGCACGTGCGGGCGCTCGGCGACTATCGCCTCGCGGCGAAGTGTCCGTCCATCTCGGATGATGGAGATGGAGACGGCACTGCCCGGCTTCAGGCGCGTGATGATATCCAGCCCGTGACGCGCGTTACGGATGGGGATGCCGTTGATATGCGTGACCACGTCGCGCGGCCGCAGATCGGCATCGTCCGCCAGGCCGTCGAGTACCACGCCCTTGACGATGGCTCCGCTTTCTTCACGCAGCCCCATTACGCTGCGCGTTTCCGGGCTGAGATCGCCCAAGCCAACCGCGCAGCACGGTGCCGTTGCGGATGATGCCGTTCATGACCTCTCGCGCCATGCTGACGGGGATGGCGAAGCGCACGCCCTGCGCGCCGCCGGATTGCGAGATGATGGCGGTGGCGATACCGATAAGTTCGCCGGCAATGTTCACCAGGGCGCCGCCATCGCTACCGCATCTACATGGGAAGAAACTTGCACCTGGCCACCCGGACAGGTGAGTGGGCGACGCGCGTGCTCCCCGGCTAACCAGTCCGGCGCCAGCAGCAGCATGACGAAGGCGAGGGCGACACCGGCCGTCACCGAATGGAAGATTAAAGATCAGAGGATGTGTCCAGCGCACGTTGCGAGCTCTCCGGTGAACAATGCTGCGGCCGCCGGCCGGCAGACAGCCAGCGCGTTTTGATATACTTCATTGTTATTGCCATTTGGGAAAGACCCGGAAAGCTGCGGGTTTTTTTCTATCCTTGAGGGGACCCCAGAATGAGTCATGACGAGGTGGATAAGAAACGTCGGCGCTTGTTGACCGCTGCCGCCACCGTGGTAGGCGGGGCGGGAGCCGTGGCCGCAACGGTGCCGTTTGTCGCCTACCTGCGACCCAGCGCCCGGACCAAGGCGAGCGGCGGTCCGGTTGAGATAGACATCAGCAAGCTTAAGCCTGGCGAGAAGATGACCGCCAAGTGGCGCGGCAGACCAATCTGGATCCTGCGCCGCTCACCGGCGATGCTCGATGCCCTGAAGTCCGTCGAGGAGAAGATCGCGGATCCTCTGTCCGAGAACTCCGAGCAGCCTGACTATGCCCAGAACGACGTCCGTTCCCGCAACCCGGAGTACCTGGTGATCGAGGGATTGTGCACGCATCTGGGTTGCTCACCCACCTACATTCCCGAAGGGTCGCCGGACGCTCCCGAGCCGGACTGGAGAGGCGGCTTTCTCTGTCCCTGCCACGGATCCAAGTTCGATCTGGCCGGGCGCGTCTATCGGGACGTTCCCGCGCCGACCAACCTGCCGGTGCCGCCGTACGAGTATCTGAGCGACACGCGCATTGTCATCGGCGCCGATGAGGTGCACCCGGGATGAGCGCCGTTCCCAAGCCTTGGTACAGCACTGCGTTCGAGTGGGTCGATGCGCGCTTCCCGCTCAGCAGGATATGGGACGAACATCTCGCTAGGTATTACGCGCCCAAGAACTTCAATTTCTGGTACTTCTTCGGTTCTCTTGCCATGCTGGTGCTGGTGATCCAGATCGTTACCGGCATCTGGCTGACGATGAACTACAAGCCCGATGCCGAGCGTGCCTTCGAGTCGGTCGAGTACATTATGCGCGACGTCGACTGGGGCTGGCTCATCCGCTACATGCATTCGACCGGCGCTTCGGCATTTTTTATCGTCATCTACCTGCACATGTTTCGCGGCCTGCTCTACGGATCCTACAAATCGCCGCGCGAACTGCTGTGGATCATCGGCATGCTCATCTATCTGACGCTGATGGGGGAGGCGTTCTTCGGCTACCTGCTGCCGTGGGGCCAGATGTCGTTCTGGGGCGCGAAGGTGATCGTGTCATTGTACGGCGCCATTCCGCTGGTGGGCGAAAGCCTAGCGGAGTGGATACGCGGTGACTACGGCATCTCCGACGTGACACTGAACCGCTTCTTCTCGCTGCATGTCATCGCGATGCCACTCATTCTGGTCGCGCTCGTCTTCGTGCACATCCTGGCCCTGCACGAGGTCGGCTCGAACAATCCCGATGGGATAGAAATCAAGAAAAGCAAAGGGCCGGACGGCGTGCCGCTCGACGGCATCCCGTTTCATCCTTATTACACGGTGAAAGATCTGGTCGGCGTGGCGGGATTTCTGCTTATCTTTGCGGCCGTGATCTTCTTTGCCCCGGAGCTGGGCGGTTACTTTCTCGAGCACAATAACTTCATCCCTGCCGACCCGTTCGGAACGCCCGAGCACATCGCGCCGGTGTGGTACTTCACGCCGTTCTACTCCATCCTGCGGGCCACCACTAACGAGTTCATGTGGGTGCTGGCGATCGGGCTTGTGTCGCTGGTGCTGCTGTACTGGCGCGATTTCAAGGGGGCGTGGCGGATCGCGACGCCGGCTGTGGCACTTGCGCTCCTGGCGGCTTTCTTCACGCTCGACGCCAAATTCTGGGGCGTGGTACTGATGGGTATGTCTGTGCTCATCTTCTTCTTTCTGCCGTGGCTGGACCGCAGCCCGGTGAAGTCGATGCGCTACCGCGGACCATTGTCGAAGCTCGCACTCGCGCTGTTCGTAGTCTCCTTCCTGGTGCTGGGCTACTTGGGCACGCAGAGGCCGACGTTGCCGACCACCCGTCTGGCGCAGCTCTTCAGCGTGCTGTATTTCCTGTTCTTTCTGCTGATGCCCATCTACACGAAGCTCGACAAGACCAAGCCGGTCCCCGAGCGGTTGACGTATCCATGAGACGGCTGACCACGCTGCTTGTCGCCCTCCTCTGGAGTGGCGCTGTTCCCGCGGCTGGCGGGCATGCGCTCTACGAGGTGGACATCGACCTCGGCGACAAGGCATCACTGCAACGGGGGGCGCAGACCTTTGTCAATTACTGTTTGAGCTGTCATTCGGCCAGTTATGCCCGCTATAGCCGGCTTGCGGAAGACCTCGAGATCCCTGAGGAAGTTGTTACCGCGAACATGATGTTTGTCACGGACAAGGTGGGTAATACGATGAATGTCGCCATGCGCAAGGATGACGCGGAGAACTGGTTCGGCGTGCCGCCACCGGACCTCTCGGTCATCGCGCGTTCCCGCGGTGCGGACTGGCTCTACACCTTCCTGCTCACGTTCTATCTGGATCCTGCGCGGCCGACCGGGGTTAACAACCTGGCGTTCAAGGACACGGCAATGCCGCACGTGCTCTGGGAACTGCAAGGCCTGCAGCGGCCGGTGGTCGACGACGGTAGCGAGAGCCACAGCAAGGGGACCGGGCAAATCTCCCGGACGGAACTCGCCACGCCCGGACGTCTCACCGAGACGGCATATCGCCAGACTGTCCGTGATCTCGTGAATTTCCTTGTCTATCTCGGCGAGCCCGCGAGGCTGGTGCGCTATCGGGTCGGCTTCTGGGCGATGCTGTTCCTCATTGGCTTTTTCTGTCTCGCCTATCAGCTAAAGAAGGAGTACTGGAAGGACGTGCATTGAATTCGCAGGAGTCCACGCTTTGGGTCTGCTCATCAACCGCCGTACCATCATGACGCTCTATTCTGATCCGAACGAACCGCTCGGCCACGCGGTGCGGATTGTCCTCGCCGAGAAGGACGTGAACGTCGACGTGAGTTTCGTAACGGCGCAGACCAAGCCCGAGGATCTCAATGATCTGAATCCTTACGGCTCGGTGCTGACACTGATCGATCGCGACCTCGTCATCTACGAGCCGCAGGTGATGATGGAGTATCTCGACGAGCGGTATCCGCATCCGCCCTTGATGCCTGTCGATCCGGTGTCACGGGCGAACAACCGGCAGGTGCGCCATCGCATCATGCGCGACCTTTACAGCTTGATGGGCCCGCTGCAGGGACGCAACGAGATCGCGGCGGCCAATGCGCGCAAGGCGTTGCGTGACAACCTCACTGCGATCGCCCCCGCATTTTCGCAGCAGCCCTTTTTCCTTTCCGACGAGATTTCGCTCATCGACTGCTGCCTGGTACCGCTGCTATGGCGTCTGAACCATTATGGTGTGAAGCTTCCATCGCAGGCCCGGGGGCTTTCCCAGTACGCCGAGCGCATCTATGCGCGGCCTGCATTCAGGGCCAGTCTCTCGGCAGAGGAGCGGGCGCTGAAGGACGCCTGACACGGCGCATCGTTGTGTGCGACTCGCTGAGTTGACGTGACAGTGCTACGGGTCACGAAATCAGGGTCGCTGGAGACAAAGGCTTGACCGCGAGCATGATCTCTCCGAAATCCTATCTGCTCCGCGCCTTCTACGAATGGATCGTGGACAATAGCATGACCCCCTATGTGCTGGTTGATGCGTCGGCGAAGGGCGTGGAGGTGCCGGGTGAATACGTCGAAGACGGGAAGATAGTCCTGAACATTGCACCGACCGCGGTCCAGGCGCTGGTGATGGACAGGGACCGGCTCAGCTTTCACGCGCGCTTCCGCGGTACGGCACGCGACATTTCCGTGCCGATGCCGGCCGTGCGAGCCGTGTATGCGAAGGAGAACGGGCGTGGCATGGTGTTCCCCGAAGAAGAGAGCGGCGATGCGCCGCCGCCGGCAACGCCTCCTGCGAAGAAGCCTGCGCTGAAAGTCGTGAAGTAGCAGGCTGCTGATGGTCTTCAGCGGCCTGCTATGCCGGTATAAGGATGCTCGGCCATTTTTCGAAAGCCACAGGTCCGTGAAAAATCTGGCAAAGCGAAAACACGCTTCCTGCCTTGCGCGCTGCAAAGTCCACGGAGGGACTTTTACAGCTGTTTGGTAGGCGGCTGACCGCCGCTCCCCGTCAGTCTGTATACTCGAACAGCTTGACGACGCGCTGCACCCCGCCGATGCGTCGCGCCACCTCTGTGACACTGTCGGACTCTTTGCGCGTGAGCAGTCCCATCAGATAAACCACACCTTTCTCCGTCACCACTTTCACGCGGGTGGCATCGAAGTTTTTGATTCCGAAGAGCTGCGCCTTGACCTTGCCGGTCAGGATGGTGTCGCTGGTCCGGGAGGTCATTGAGCTTGGTGCGGCGATGGTGATCTCATCATGAACTCGGCGCACCTTCTCGATATTTCGCACAATCTCGATCACCTCGCGCCGCAGCTCCTCGTTTGGCGCCTCGCCGGTGACGAGCACGATGTTGTTATAACTGGTGACGCTTACGTGGATCTGATCATAGCCGGACAATCGCCGCAGGGCCTTAAGCTCTATCGCCTGATCTTCGACCAGGGTTCCGGTCGTGCGCTGATCGTGGGCAGCCACGGCCGTGCCGGCAGCACCGCCGGCCACGACGCCGGCGCAGCCGGCCAGCGACGGGGCAAGAACAATCAAGATCGCATAGGACAGAACCGGACTATGTCGCATCGCTTAAGGTCTCCTGGTCCAGCATCTGAGGTTCGACAAGGTTACTAAGGCAGCGTGTAATCGTCACATGCACCCCTATGCGTGCGTCAACCAACTGGGAACAGCCGGCTGTATGAATCTCCGTTCTGCGGCAGGCGGCCGCCCGGCTGGCCTGGCGTTCACTGATCGGCAAGATGCGAGCTCCCGCGCGTATGCGCAATTGCTTGCCGAACGGATCGGCGAACTTCGTAGTCGCTGCGATCGACGTGAGCGTCGAGACGTCGCTGGTGGTCAGTGCGATCGTCGGTAGCCCGGCCTCTTTCCGCTCGACGCGGTTGAGCGTCTCCCATGAGAAATGCTGTGCGTCAGCCGTCGACCCATCGTTGCCACAGGTCAGGACATCGTGGTTCGCCCCGCTGGCGATGGACTCGGCGAGCTGTTCGCTCATCTCGCGCTTGACGTTGATGTTTTCGTTGATGATCTGCCGAACTCTCGCTGCGGAGTCCATTGGACGAAAAGCGTTCGCCGGGTCCAGACAGGTTGTGCACGCTACTGCCGTTTGACCGGCAGAGGTGGAGAAGTTCGCCGCTACGATCGCCGAAATTATGCCTCAAAAGCGTTTCTGATCCACTCCACGGTCGGTTGCCTGCGGTCCCCGCCGACGAGCACCACGTCGAAGCGAGAATCGCATTGCGCACTCTGCGGGTGGGTCTGCAGGTAATGCCGCGCGCTGAGAATGAGACGCCGCTGCTTGCGGGCGTCGACGCTCTCAGCGGGACTGCCGTAGTCCTCGCGGCCCCGGAAGCGGACCTCCACGAACACCAGCAGTTCACGCTCGCGCATGACGAGGTCCAGTTCGCCGCCGCGGCAGCGATAATTGCGCGCGAGCAGCGTCAGTCCCGACTGCTGCAACTGTGCTGCGGCCACTTCCTCCGCCCAAATGCCGGTGGAGTGGGCTTGCCGTTGATCGCGCCGCATCAAGGTGCAGCCTGCGGCGACTCCACCGGGACGGCGACGCCGTCCACGAAGCGCATCCAGGTCAGCTCACGCACAATCTCACCGTTCGTATCCAATGAGAGCCGCCCGGTCTCGCCGCTGAAGCGCGAAGCCGGCTCAGTGCCGAGAGCGGCAAGCTCAGCGATGAGCCGGTAGGCATCCACCCCCATGGCGAAAAGCCGAAGATGAGTGCCGGCGCCCTCGCTGCGCGCAGGACTGAGCAGCGGGGGGAGACCGTTCCGTTGCGGGGCTACCACGCCTGGCATGTCGCCGAAGATGATGCCGTTGAGGTCTGAGTCGCGTCGGTGGTCCGTGTTGCCCAGGTACACGTGGGAGGTGGCATACACCGGCAAACCCTCTGCCCGAAAGAAGAGGAGCTGCGGCTGGATCTGTCGCGCCTGTAATGAAGAGGCAGCGAGAAACAGAAAATCAGCGTCCTGACGCGGGCGAGGCTCGGTTACCAGATCCCGACGCAGCAGCTTGCGTAAATCGGCAGCGCGCTGCTGACTGCCGTGGATATCCAGAACCTGCTTCACCGGTGTAGCGAAATCCTGCGCTTGATTTGAGTAAGTGGCACGGTCAAGTGTCACGCCACCGTGGCTCTCCCATTCCTCCTGGAAGGCGCGGTACACGCGCTCCCCCCAGGCATCGTCGGAAGTCATCACCAGCGCCCGGGCCCGCCCGTCCTGACGCGCGCGCGCGGCGACGTTGCGTGCCTCATCCTCCGGGGACAGCGCGAACTGGACGAGGGCGGCGCCCTCCTCCTTGCTCGCGTTCACGCGGTTCAGGGCAAGCGTCGGCACGGTGAGCGCGCCGTGGCGCATGAGCGCTTCCAGCGCCGCCTTCTCAAGCGGCCCGACGATGACCTCCGCGCCCGCCACGGCCGCCTCGTTATACGCCTGCACGACGTTGTCCGGCGAGGCGGCGTACACATTCACTGATGGCTTGATGTCGTGTGCATCGGCATACCAGCCGGCGATGAATCCATCGCGCACGGCCGACCCTGCCTCGGCCAAAGGGCCCTCAAGCGGCAGCAACAGCGCCACTTGCGCCGGTGCCGCGGGGAAGGCAGCCGGGCCGGTGAGCTCGGGGATCCGGGCGGCGAGAAGCGATACACCCGGATGATGCGGATGACGCTGCTTCCACTGCGAGACCTGCGATGCCAGCCGCGGCGAGCCCGGCGGCAAGGACCGCACGATGATCGACAGCTCCATCCAGCCGCGCAAGGGCTGCGGCGCGGTATCAAGCTGTGCCTGCAACTCCTCGGCGGATATAGGCTGCACGAGGATCCAGATGGCCTCGCGATTGGCATCGATCTCGCCCTGATCGCTTAGAAGCGGTTCGAGCAGGATGCGCTCACTGGCCGCCTCCAGCGGACGGTTGAGCTGCTGCAGCGCCTGCGCACGCGATTCGTGTATATCGCGCGCCCGCGCATTGTGCTCATCGAGGGCGGCGGCGTTATCCAGGTTGACCAGCGCTTCCTCCGGCCGTTCCTCGATCAATGCGAGCCTCGCTTCGAGAATGGTGGCCCACGCCCGCAGATCGGTATCGACCTTGCCCTGTGGAAGATCCGTCAGGATTTCGCGTGCGCTCTCCGCCTGTCGCGCCTCGAGAAGGGTTTCTACAGCATGAAGGCGATAGCGCAGAGACTGAGGCGGTTCACTGCGCTTGGCAACGCGCAGAAACACCTTGGCTGCCTCCTCGAGCCTGCCAGCGTGACGAAGATCCCACGCCTCCTGCGCGGGATCGGCGGCGCCTGCTTTCGCTTCCCGGGCAGGCTGTTGCGGGGCGCAGGCAGGGAGCGAGAACACAGCCGCTGCCAGCACCACGGCCCACGGCCGCAACCTATGCCGGTGTAAGATGTACATGAATCAGCTTGTGGTGTGCGGTCTGAGTTGCGCGGCTGAAAGTTGAAGCGGATTGCCTGTGCAATCGGTGGCGGACATGCCACACACGCCTGGGAATATGCGGGAGTTGATATCCAGTGTCAACGAAGACCGGCACGCTCTATCTCGTTGCAACGCCGATCGGTAACCTGGAGGACATCTCCGCCCGCGCACTGCGCATTCTCCGAGAAGCGGATCTCGTCCTCGCGGAGGATACGCGGGTGAGTACAACGCTGCTGCGGCACTTCGGTATCTCAACGCCTCTTGCGGCTTTGCACGCCCACAATGAGCGTGCGCGCAGCGCAAGCTATCTTGAGATGCTCAGGGCAGGCAAGCGCATAGCGCTCATCAGCGACGCCGGCACGCCACTCATCAGTGATCCGGGATTTCTGCTCGTACGTTCGGCCCGCTCGAAGGGCCTGAGCGTGGTCCCCGTGCCCGGTGCGTGCGCCGCCGTCGCGGCTGTAAGCGCTTCCGGCTTGCCTTGCGACCGCTTCGCCTTCGAGGGATTCCTGCCGCCATCGGAGGCATCCAGGCGTCGGGCGCTCCAGAGGCTGCGGGGCGAAACACGGACGATGATCTTCTTCGAGGCGCCGCACCGCGTCGCAAAGACGATGGTCGACCTGATATCCGCGTTCGGGTCCGGGCGCAAGGCTTCTCTGGCGCGCGAGCTGACCAAGCTGCACGAAACCATTATCACCGCGACGCTCGGGGAGATCGCCGCAGCACTCGCGCACGATCCCAACCAGTCGCGCGGAGAGATCGTGCTGTGCGTCGGCGGCGCCGCGCGCGATGAGCCGGATATGGAAGAGGGCAGGTGCGCCGCCGCCGTGCTTTACCGCTACTTGTCCGCCGGACAGGCTGCCGCCGCGGCGGCAGAGATCACTGGCGTCAGTCGCAAACGATTATACGAATCCTTGTCGAAATCGCCGGATACTCCTTGAAACTTTTGGCGCCACTACCGACACTACTTAATCGAGAGCCGGCCGGACAGTCGCTGGCGTATGTCAGAGGAAAGTCCGGGCTCCGTCGGGCAGGGTGCCAGGTAACGCCTGGGGGACGCGAGTCCACGGAAAGTGCCACAGAGAACATACCGCCCACCCTCGCGCAAGCGGGGCGGCAAGGGTGAAAAGGTGCGGTAAGAGCGCACCGCGCCGGCGAAGGCCGGTGGCAGGGTAAACCCCACCTGGAGCAAGACCAAATAGGGGGATGTGCCGCGGCCTGCGCGGCGAAGCGTGGCCCACGCGAGGTCCCCGGGTAGGTCGCTACAGGCGCGCGGTGACGCGCGTCGCAGAGGAATGACTGTCGCCGGTTGCATTCTTGCGGCCGGAACAGAACCCGGCTTACAGGCCGGCTCTCGCTCTTCTTGAGCCAACCCGCCGCGGTTTCACGCCAGCTGACCCTATAAACAACATTATGAAGACATTATAACTGAATGATAAATGTCAATTACTATTGCGACCAATTGGCGCTTCACACGCCAACCCTGTTCCTTCCGTAAGTCGCTGTTCCCAAAGCAAGATTTTTGCCTCCCACCAGCGAATTTCCTTGACACCTTTGAGGACAGGAACTTATAGTTCATTCAGTGGGGAAAAGTGGGACAAAGTGGGTACACTAGGGCACTGATCCGTGTTCAGGGGTTTCAGCACATTAGCGCTAGACGCCAAGGGCCGCCTTTCTATTCCCGCGCGCTACCGGGAGAGGCTTGCCGCGATGTGCGAAGACCGTCTGATCTTGACCGTCAATCCCCTCGACCGTTGTCTGTGGCTCTACCCGCTGCCCGAGTGGGAAGCCGCCGAGACTAAACTCCTCCAACTTCCCGACACTGACCGGGCCGCCCTGAGAATAAAAAGGGTTATGCGTGGCTACGCCACGGAGTGTGAGCCCGACGGTCACGGCCGCATCCTCCTGCCGCAGGAGTTAAGGGAGATCGCGCTGTTGGAGCGCGACGTAATGATGCTCGGGCAGGGCAACAAGTTCGAGATCTGGAGCAAGTCAGCCTGGGATGGTCAGCGCGATGCATGGCTGGGGAAGATCGGCGAGCCAGCCAGCGAAGCGCCGGCCATCCTGCGCGAGCTGTCGCTATGAGCCCGCTGGCGGGTGCGGAGAGGCATGAACCGGTACTGCTTGATGAGGTGATCACGGCATTGGCCGTTCGCAGTGATGGCATCTTCGTGGACTGCACGTTCGGGCGGGGGGGGCACGCACGCGAGATCCTGAAACGCATGGACCAGAGGGGTAGATTGGTGGTGATGGACAGAGACCCGTGGGCAGCAGCGGCCGCGCAGGCGCTGGCGGCCGACGACGCGCGTCTCAGCGTTCACCATGGTAGTTTTGGAGCCCTGGAGGGTGTGCTCCGGGTTTTGGGCTATTTCGGTCGCGTCAACGGTGTGCTCTTCGACCTCGGAGTCTCTTCACCACAACTCGATCAGGCGGACCGCGGATTCAGCTTTCAGCGCGAGGGGCCGCTCGACATGCGCATGGACACGACCCGGGGCGCCACGGCTGCACAATGGCTGGCGCAAGCGGGCGAGAACGAAATCGCAGATTGCTTGCACCGCTACGGCGAGGAACGGTACGCGCGGCGCATTGCACGTGCCATCGTTAGGATGCGGGGTGAGCGGCCGATCGCGACAACGACGCAACTGGCGGGCATCGCGGCCCGCGCATACCCGGGCTGGCAACGCGGTCAGCACCCGGCGACCCGAACGTTTCAGGCCATCCGCATCCTGATCAACGATGAACTCAATGAGCTCAAGCAGGGTCTTATCCAGGCTGTGCATGCGCTGGCCGCTGGCGGGCGCCTGCTGGTTATTAGCTTTCATTCACTCGAAGACCGCATCGTCAAACAATTCATGCGCCGCGAGTCGGGACGCACGGGCCCGAGGGATATGCCGTTGCCACCCGTCGCGCCACGACTGCGTCTTGTCGGCAAGCCCGTGAGCCCGCGGCCGGAAGAGATCCGCGCGAACCCGCGGGCACGCAGTGCCCGCCTGCGCGTGGCGGAGAGGCTGGCGTGAGCAGGCTGCTCCTGTTTGTCACGCTGGCGATCCTGGCCATGACTTCCGCGCTCGGCGTGGTCGTGTCCCGGCATCAGGCGCGCAAGCTTTTCGTGGAGCTGCAGCAGCTCGAGCGGGAGCGCGACCAGATGAACGAGGAGTGGGGTCAGCTGCAGCTCGAGCAGGCGACGTGGGGTACCCATGCGCGCGTGGAGGAGATCGCGCATGCGAAGCTGAAGATGATTCCGCCGCAACCAAAATCTGTGGTGATGGTGTCGCAGTAGATGGCGCCGATAATTGCCAGCTACACGGGCAGGCGCACCGTCATGATGGGGATCTTCACTGTCGCCGCGGCGGCGCTGATCGCCCGCGCCGTCGCGCTGCAGTTCACCCACCGGGAGTTTCTTCAGAGCCACGGCGACGCGCGCTTCCTGCGGGTGGTCAGCACCGCCGCCCATCGCGGCATGATCACCGACCGCATGGGCGAGCCGCTCGCCATCAGCACGCCGGTCAGCTCCGTTTGGGCCAATCCCCGAAAAGTTTCTCTCGCCCCCGCCGACTGGAAGCGACTCGCAAAGCTGCTCGACACCGACGTTGCGACGCTCAAGGACCTGGTGGCGACGCGCAAGGACAAGGATTTTGTCTACCTCAAGCGGCAGGTAGACCCGGAGCTTGCGCGGCGCGTCACCGCTGCCGGTCTGCCTGGGATCGCCATCGATCGGGAGTATCGCCGCTACTATCCGACTGGCGAAGTGACGGCGCACCTGCTCGGCTTCACCAATGTCGACGACCATGGTCAGGAGGGTATCGAACTGGCCTTCGACAATGCGTTGCGCGGCACACCCGGAGCCAAGCGGGTAATCAAGGACAGACTCGGGCGCGTCGTCGAGAGCGTCGAGAGTATCCGCGCTGCCAATCCGGGCCGCAACCTCACCCTCACCATCGACAAGCGCCTGCAGTACCTCGCCTACCGGGAACTGAAGTCGACAGTCTTTAAGCACCGCGCGCAGGCAGGCGCCGTGGTGATCCTGGACGCCAGAACGGGCGAGGTGCTGGCGATGGTCAATCAGCCGTCATACAACCCGAACAACCGCGGCGGATTGCGCGGGGAATACTACCGTAACCGCGCCGTCACCGATGTGTTCGAGCCCGGATCCACACTGAAGCCGTTTACCATCGCCGCCGCACTGGAGAGCGGGGAATTCCAACCCAACACGCCTATACAGACGGGGCCCGGATTCTTCGCCGTCGGCGAGTATAAGGTACGCGACATACGCAACTACGGCACCCTCGACGTGACCGGGGTCATCTCCAAGTCGAGCAACGTCGGGGCAGCCCGCATTGCCCTGGCGATGGAGCCGCAGCAGATCTGGCGCATGCTCAGCCTGGTAGGATTCGGCAACGTTACCGCGATCAGGTTCCCGGGCGAGGCCCCTGGGCGCCTTACCGACTACCGGCACTGGCGCGAGATTGAGCAGGCCACACTCGCCTTCGGCTATGGCCTCTCGGTGACGGTGCTGCAGCTCGCGCAGGCCTATACCGCCCTTGCCAACGACGGCGTCCTGGTGCCGATGGCACTGCTGCGCACCGAGCGCCCAACTGGCGGTCGACGCATCATGTCCGCGGCGACGGCCGCGCAGGTGCGCGCAATGCTTGAGACGGTGATCCGCGACGGCACCGGCCGGCTTGCATACATTCCCGGCTATCGCGTGGCCGGCAAGACAGGCACGGTGCACAAGACCAATTCCCAGGGCTATGCCGAGGATCGTTACCTGTCCTTGTTCGCCGGCATGGTACCGGCGAGCAATCCAAGACTGGTGGCAGTTGTCGTCATCGATGACCCGCGCGACGGCGAGTACTTCGGCGGCCGGGTGGCGGCGCCGGTATTCAGCCGGGTGATGCAGGAGGCGCTCCGCCTGTTCGGCGCACCGCCGGATGATCCATTGGGACACGGGGAGCAAATGTTCGCCTATGTCCCGCCGACATCCATGGAAAGCTTCGACGACATGGGACGACACCCCGAGCCCGGGCCATGATGACGGCCACGCCGATCTCCCCGCTGCCGACACTACGGGGTCTGCTCGCCGGCCTCGTGACCCTGGACGCACGCCACGACCGCCGCGTGCAGGGACTGGCTCTTGACAGCCGCCGTGTACGCGCCGGCGACGTGTTCCTGGCTACACCAGGTACGCGCGTACACGGCCGCGATTACATCGACGTGGCGGTCGAGCGCGGCGCCGTGGCGGTGCTGGTGGAGAGCGATGCTGCGCCCGCGCAGGTTCACGCGGGCGGAGTACCGATCATCGCGGTGCCCGCCCTCAAGGCGCATGTCGGTGAGATCGCCGCGCGCTTCTATGGCGAGCCTTCACGATCTCTGCGAGTGGTGGGAGTGACCGGCACGAACGGCAAGACCACGGTTTCGCATCTCCTGGCCCACGCTCTGACGCACCTCGATACGCGGCGGCCCTGCGGCATCATCGGCACGATCGGCATCGGATTCCCGGGTGCCCTGCAGCCGGCGGAAGCGACAACCCCCGACCCGATCGCCCTGCAGGCCGCTCTGGCGGAAATGCGCGATCGCGGCGCGGGGGCGGTGGCGACAGAGGTGTCTTCTCACGCTTTGGACCAGCATCGTGTGGCGGGCGTACGGTTTGCCGCTGCCGTGTTCACAAATCTCACTCGCGACCATCTGGATTACCACCGCAACATGGACGCGTATGGCGAAGCGAAGGCCAGACTTTTCCTAACCCACAACCTCAAAGCAGCAGTGATCAATCTCGATGACCGTTTCGGCCGGCAGCTGCTCGCGTCCATCCCGCCGGACGTCGCTGTTTACCGGTACACAGAGCAGGCAGCCGGTGCTGATGCTGATGTAATTTGTGGCACCGAGCTTCGCAGCGGAGGCGCGGGCCTGGATCTCGTGGTGCGACGCGGCGAGAGGCAAGGCCGCATCCACACACGCCTGCTCGGCCGCTTCAATGCGGCGAACCTCCTCGCTGCGTTCAGCGCGGTGGTGGCGCTGGGCGTGCCTTGGGATCAAGCCGTGCAGGCCTTTCAGAGTGCCGGCGGCGTACCGGGACGGATGGAACCCTTCGGTGGCACGCACGGCGACCCGCTGGTGGTGGTCGACTATGCGCATACCCCCGACGGTCTGCAGCAGGTGCTGCGCTCTGCGCGCGAACTGTGCCGCGGCCGCCTGTGGTGCGTCTTCGGGTGTGGTGGCAACCGCGACCCGGGCAAGCGACCACTCATGGGCGCGGTGGCGGCCGAACTCGCCGATGAGGTGATCGTGACCAGCGACAACCCACGCGAGGAGGAGCCGGAGCGCATCATCGCCGAGATCCTCAGCAACTTGGGAGCGGGGTTGCGGGTGCGCAGCATTCCAGAGCGCAGTGCCGCGGTTACCGCCGCGGTGAGGCAGGCTGGCGCGTCGGACGTGGTGGTGGTGGCGGGCAAGGGGCACGAAGACTACCAGGAGGTGCGCGGCCAACGCCTGCCTCTGAGCGACCGCGTCTTGGTGCTCGCAGCCCTTGGAGAAGCACGAGGGGGGCGGCGCGGGTGATCGCTATGCGGCTGAGCGAAGCCTGCCGGCCCGTTGACGGGGCGCTCGTGGGTCGCGACGTGGCCTTCAGCGGGGTCAGCACGGACACGCGCAGCGCAGGGGCGGCGGAACTGTTCATCGCGCTGCGCGGGGCGCGCTTCGACGCCCATGATTTTCTAGAGCACGCTGAGCGGGCGGGCGCCGTTGCTGCGATGGTCGAGCGCGAGATCGTCACTGCCCTGCCCTGCATCAAGGTAAGCGACACGCGGGCAGCGCTTGGCCGGCTCGCGGCTTTTTGGCGCGCAGGTTTCGCCCTCCCGGTAGTGGCGGTGACCGGCAGCAATGGGAAAACCACCGTCAAGGAGATGCTCGCTGCCATTCTCGCCCGGCACGGTGCCGTGCTCGCCACCCGTGGCAATCTCAACAACGACATCGGTGTGCCGTTGACGCTGCTGCGACTCGGCGCCGAACATACCTGTGCGGTGATCGAGATGGGCGCCAACCACACGGGTGAGATCGCATATCTGTGCCGGCTGGCGCGGCCCACCATCGCGGTGATCACGTTGTGCGCGCTGGCGCATCTGGAGGGTTTCGGCAGTCTCGAGCGCGTGGCGCACGCTAAAGGGGAGGTAGTGAGCGGACTGAGCGCGGATGGCACCGCTGTCCTCAACGCCGATGACACCTATTTCGGACTCTGGCGCGAGCTCGCAGGCAATCGGCGCGTGATCGCCTTCGGTCTGAGGAATGCAGCGGATGTATCGGCGCGCGTACAGGGGAGCGACGATTCGGCTTGCAACGTCTTTGAGATCGTCACCCGCGAGGGCGCCGTTCTCGTGAACCTCCCGCTGCCGGGCCCGCACAACGTGATGAACGCACTCGCCGCTGCCGCTTGCGCATTGGCCGTGGGTGCCGATCTCGAGGCGATCCGCGCGGGACTTGAGTCGATGCGGGCAGTGCATGGCCGACTCGAGCTGAGCCGCGGGGAGCGCGGTTGCCGGCTCATCGATGACACCTACAATGCCAATCCTTCCTCGTTCGAGGCCGCGCTGACCGTCCTCGCGCGCTACCCGGGCCGGCGCTGGCTGGTGCTCGGCGACATGGCCGAGCTCGGCGGCGAGGCCCCCGCGCTGCACCGGGAGGCGGGAGCGCGCGCGCGCGCCCTCGGCGTTGAGCGGCTGTACGGCATCGGCGCTCTGACCCGCGATGCAGCTAAGGCATTCGGGAGCGGCGGAAGGCACTACAATGACATCGCCGCGCTAATTGCCGCGCTGCGCGAGGATCTGGACACCGACGTCACCGTGCTAATCAAAGGTTCGCGTGCCATGCAGATGGAACGCGTGGTGCTGGCGATCGGAGCGGGTTAAGGAATCATGCTGCTCATCCTCGCCAGCTGGCTCGAGGGCTTCTACAGTGGATTCCATGTATTCCAGTACATCACCCTGCGCGCGATCCTGGGGATGCTGACGGCGCTGTTCATTGCGCTGATCGCCGGCCCGCTCGTGATACGGGGCTTAAGTCGCAACCAGATCGGTCAGAGCGTCCGCGACGACGGACCCAGCTCACATCTGTCGAAGGCCGGCACGCCGACGATGGGCGGATTGCTCATTCTGCTGTCCATTACGCTCAGCACGCTGATGTGGAGCGAACTGGACAACCGTTTCGTGTGGGCAGTGCTGATCGTGACATTGGCATTCGGCGCCATCGGCTGGATGGACGACTATCTGAAGATCTATCGGCGCAACGCCAGGGGACTCGCGCCGCGCCACAAATATCTGTGTCAGTCGGTGATCGGCTTCGCGGCGGCATTGTTTCTCTTCTTCACCGCGCAAGCGCCGGTGGAGACGCAGCTTATACTCCCGTTCGTGAAGGCAGTGGCGATCGACCTCGGCTGGCTTTACCCCGTGGCGGCGTATCTTGTGGTGGTAGGGAGCAGCAATGCCGTCAACCTTACCGATGGCCTGGACGGCCTGGCCATTCTGCCGACGGTGATGATTGCTGGCGCCCTCATGGTGTTCGCGTACGTGACTGGCCGTGTCGACTTCGCGCGCTATCTGGGTATCCCCTATGTTGCGAGCGTCGGAGAGTTGTGCGTGTTCTGCGGCGCGATGGCGGGAGCGGGTCTTGGATTTCTGTGGTTCAACACCTATCCGGCGCAGGTATTCATGGGCGATATCGGGGCACTGGCCCTGGGTGCGGCGCTGGGCATCGTCGCCGTCATCGTGCGCCAGGAACTCGTGCTGTTCATCATGGGCGGGGTCTTCGTCGTGGAGACCGTTTCGGTCGCTCTCCAGGTTGCCTCGTTCAAGCTGACCGGCCGGCGCATCTTCCGCATGGCGCCCCTGCATCACCACTTCGAACTGAAAGGGTGGCCCGAGCCGCGCGTCATCGTGCGTTTCTGGATCATCACCGTCATCCTGGTGCTTATCGGTCTGTCCAGCCTGAAGATCCGCTAGTGCCATCATGAACGCCGCGACTGCATCCCGAGTCGACCCGACACCAGAGGGCGGCACCCCTACCGTGGTGGTCGGGCTGGGCAGGACCGGTCTGTCACTGGCGAGGTTTCTGCGCCGCCAGGGTGAGCGCTTCGCCGTGACCGACAGCCGCATGGAGCCGCCGGGCAAGAGCAGCCTCCTGGCTGAGATGCCGGAAGTGCCGCTGAGTCTCGGCAGCTACGACGCGGCACTGCTGGCCCGGGCCCAGCGCATCCTCGTCAGTCCCGGCGTGCCACTCAGCGAACCGCCGCTGGAGGCGGCACGGCGCCGCGGCGCGGAGGTCATCGGCGACATCGAGATCTTCGCCCGCCACGTCAATGCACCGGTGGTGGCGGTAACCGGCGCCAATGGTAAGAGCACGGTGACGGCGCTGGCGGGTGAAATGGCCCGCCGCGCGGGTCGTAACGTGCAGTTGGGGGGCAATCTTGGCACCCCGGCCCTGGACCTGCTGGCGGACTTCTCCGCCAACCTGTATGTCCTTGAGCTTTCCAGCTTTCAGCTTGAGACGGTCTCCTCATTGAACGCGCTCGCGGCTGTCGTTTTGAACGTGACGCCAGATCATATGGATCGTTACACAAACCTTGCAGAGTACGCGGCAGCGAAACGTCGCATCTACCGCGGCAGCGGCACCATGGTGTTGAACGCCGACGATTCGCGCGTCGCGGCCATGCGCGAACCGGACCGTGCCATCTACTGGTTCACGCTTGCGGCGCCGCGCAGCGAACGCGAGTTCGGTGTGCGGCGCAATGACGGCGGGCGCTGGCTGGCGCGAGGTGAGGAAATGTTGCTCCCTGTGGAGGACTTGCGCATCAAGGGTGCGCACAACGTGGCCAATGCACTGGCGGCGTTAGCGCTTGGTACGGCGATGGAGCTGCAAGCTGCGGCGATGACCGCGACGCTGCGAGACTTCGGCGGTCTGCCACACCGGTGTCAGTGGGTGGCCCGCATTGAGAGTGTCGACTGGTTCAACGATTCCAAGGGTACGAATGTGGGGGCAACGGTCGCGGCGATCCTCGGTCTGGCCGAGGGTCGCCGGGTCGTCCTCATAGCCGGTGGTGACGGCAAGGGTCAGGACTTCGCGGAGCTGGCCGAGGCCGCAGCAGGGCGGCTCCGCGCTGCGGTGGTGATGGGGCGCGATGGTCCAGCCATCGAACGCGCGCTTAGCCCACGCGTGCCTGTGCTGCGGGCGGGCAACATGGATGACGCGGTGGCCCAGGCAGCCGGCCTGGCCGCGCGGGGTGACGCGGTGCTGCTCTCGCCAGCCTGCGCGAGCTTTGACATGTTCCGTGATTATGCCCATCGCGGCGAGGTGTTTACGCGCGCGGTGCAGACGAGGGCAGAACCGTGAGGGCACCGGTCACCATTACCGAGGCCGGCTTGCAGCCCGGTGGCCGGGAGGCGCAGCCTCGGTTATTCACCGGCCCGCTGTTGGACAATGATCCGTGGCTGCTTGGCGGTGCCGCCGCGCTCGCAGGTCTCGGCTTGGTAATGATGACCTCCGCCTCGATCACCGTCGCCGATCGCAGCTACGACGACGCGCTGTACTTCCTGTGGCGCCAGCTCGTGGCGCTGGGCATCGGCCTCATCCTCGGGCTCGCCGCGCTGACGACGCCACTGGAAAAGCTGCAGCGCGCGAGTGGTATCTTCCTCTTCCTCGGCATTGCGCTGCTGGTGGTCGTGCTCGCGCCGGGCGTGGGGCACCAGGTCAATGGCAGCCTGCGTTGGATAGAGCTCGGGCCGGCCACCCTCCAGGCCTCCGAGATAGCCAAGCTTTGCGTCGTCATCTACCTGGCCGCTTATCTCGTGCGCCACGGCGATCAGGTGCGCGAGCGCTTTATCGGCTTCATCAAACCCATCGGCCTGCTGACCATCATCGCCTTCCTGCTTCTGCTCGAGCCCGACTATGGCGCCGCGGCGGTGCTATTCGCCACCTGCCTGGGCATGCTGTTTATGGCCGGCGTGTCACTGCTCCGCTTCTTCTCCTGGGGGTTGGTGGCGGTAGCAGCGCTCGCTACCGTGGCGATGATGAAGGCCTATCGCCTCACGCGCCTGTTGACCTTTACGGACCCCTGGTCCGACCCCTATGACACCGGATTTCAGCTTACCCAGGCGCTGATCGCCTTCGGTCGCGGAGAGTGGTTCGGGGTCGGCCTCGGCGCCAGCATCCAGAAGCTGTTCTATCTGCCGGAAGTGCACACAGACTTCGTGCTGGCGGTCATCGCCGAGGAACTCGGTTTCGCCGGCACCACAAGCGTAGTGGTGCTGTTCACCTTCCTGGTCTGGCGGACATTTCACATCGGCGGCCGAGTCTTGCGCAGCGGCCGGCCTTTCCAGGCTTACGTTGCCTACGGCGTCGGCTTGCTGATCGGGCTTCAGGCTTTCGTCAACATGGGCGTGAACATGGGGGTGTTGCCCACCAAGGGCCTGCCGCTCCCGTTTGTCAGCTATGGTGCAAACAACCTCGCGGTGAGTTGCGTGGCCGTGAGCCTCGTGCTGCGCGCCGCCCACGAGGCGCGCCAGCCGCCCCGGGTGTGGTCGCGCAAGGTGCCGCATTCAGGTTGAGGCGATGAGCAGGCCGATCCTGATCATGGCAGGGGGGACAGGCGGTCACGTTTACCCCGCTCTTGCCGTGGCCCTGCATCTGCGCGAGCTGGGGGTGCCGCTGCTGTGGCTGGGAAGCCGGCACGGTCTGGAGACGCGCATCGTCCCGGAAGTGGGCATCCCGCTGCTCACGATTGCCATCTCGGGATTGCGTGGTCACGGCCTCCCGACGTTGCTGGCAGCACCTTTCAAACTGCTGCTCGCGATTGCGCAGGCACTGCTGCTGCTCGGCCGCAACAGACCGGCGGCGGCGTTGGGGATGGGCGGCTTCGCCAGCGGTCCGGGCGGCCTCGCCGCATGGATGCTGCGTGTGCCGCTGCTGCTGCACGAGCAGAATGCGGTACTCGGTCTGACCAATCGCCTGCTCGCGCCGCTCGCGGTGCGGCTTATGGAGGCCTTCCCCGGTACCTTTGCGCGCAAGGCCGCGGCCCGCACCGGCAATCCAGTGCGCGCGGAGATCCTCACGGTCCCGGCACAGCGACCAGCGCACCGCACACGCACGCACCTGCTCGTGCTCGGCGGCAGCCAAGGCGCGCGTGCCCTGAACCAGGTACTGCCGCAGGCCCTGCAGCAGCTGGGCGATCTACGGTTGGAGGTGTGGCACCAGAGCGGTGCGGAGAAGTTGCAGGACGCGACCGCGCGCTACCTGGAGGCGGGGCTGCAGGTGCGCATCGACCCTTACATCGAGCGGATGGATGAAGCGTATGCATGGGCCGATCTGGTCGTTTGCCGCGCGGGGGCCATGACCGTCGCGGAGTTGAGCGCGGCGGGAGTGGCGTCGGTCCTGGTTCCGTACCCGCACGCGGCGGACGATCACCAGACCGCCAACGCCCGCTACCTGAGCGAGCCAGGCGCGGCAGTGCTGATCCCCGAGAGCGAGCTGACGCCCGGGCGGCTCGCAACTGTCATCCGCAGGCTCATCGAGGACGGCGGCCAGATGCTGCGCATGGCTGAAGCCGCACGGGCGCAAGCGCGCGCCGATGCGACGGAGAAGGTTGCGCAGGCCTGCATAGAGGTCGCTTATGCGTGAACGTCGCGGACAGGCGATGGGCCGGGTGCGGCGGATCCACTTCATCGGCATCGGCGGGGCGGGAATGGGCGGCATCGCCGAGGTCCTGCACAACCTTGGCTACCAAGTAAGCGGCTCGGATCTGGCGTTAAACGCAATGGCGTGTCACCTGCAGTCACTCGGCGTCGAGGTATACACCGGTCATCGTGCGACGCACGTGACACACGCCGATGTAGTGGTGTACTCCTCGGCCGTGAGCGGCGACAACGCCGAACTGGTGGCGGCCCGCCAGCAGCGCATACCGATCGTGCCGCGTGCGCAGATGCTCGCCGAGCTGATGCGTTTTCGCCATGGGATCGCCGTCGCCGGCACGCATGGCAAGACCACGACAACTAGCCTTATCGCCTGTCTGCTCAACGAAGGCGGACTGGACCCCACCTGCGTCGTCGGCGGCCGCGTCAACAGCCTTGGGACCCATGCGCGTCTGGGCGAGGGACGCTATCTGGTCGCCGAGGCTGACGAGAGCGATGCCTCGTTCCTGCACCTGAGCCCGATCGTGGCCGTGATCACCAACATCGATCTGGATCACATGGAGACCTACGACGGCGATCCGGGGAGGTTGCGCGCGGCTTTCCTTGAATTCCTCCAGCGCCTGCCCTTCTACGGCCTCGCGGTGATGTGTACCGATGACCCCGTCGTGCGCGGCTTGCTGGCTGAGGTTGGCCGGCCGACCGTCAACTACGGCACCGGCCAGAGTGCCGACCTTCGCGCGCATGCGATCTCACAAAGCGGCCTCGTCACCCAGTTTTCGGTTGCGCGCGGATCGGACCCGGAGTGGTTGCGTGTGACACTCAATCTTCCCGGCCGTCACAACGTGCTTAATGCGCTGGCGGCGATCGCTGTCGCGCACGAGCTCGAGGTCCCGGCGGCGGCGATCCTCAAAGGGCTTGCCGAGTTTCAGGGCATCGGGCGTCGCTTCCAGTTGCACGGTGAGATCGACGTCCGCGGCAAGCGTGTGTTGCTGGTCGACGACTACGGTCATCACCCGACGGAGATCGCCGCGACGCTGGAGGCATTGCGAGCGGGATGGCCTGGCCGGCGCGTCGTCGTGGCCTTCCAGCCGCACCGATATACCCGCACCCGCGATCTCTTCGAGGACTTTGCGCGCGTGCTCTCTGCCGCGGATGCGCTGTTGCTGCTGGAGGTGTACGCGGCCGGCGAGCACCTCATTGCCGGCGCGGACGGGCGCGCCCTCGCGCGGGCGATCCGCAACCGCGGCAAGGTCGATCCGATTTTCGTAGCCGACCCTGCGGAGCTGTCAGCGGCGCTGCCAAACGTCCTGCGCGATGGCGATGCGTTGGTGGTACTGGGCGCGGGTAACATCGGCGGAGCCGTTCAGCGCCTGCTGGAGGAGGTCGGGGACCGGCCGCGCAGAGCGACAGTGGTACAGAGATGATGGCGGCGCGGCAAATGCACGGCATGGACAGGTTGCGCGGGCGGCTGCTCTACCACGAGCCCATGGCCAGACACACATCCTGGCGCGTGGGCGGCGCTGCCGACCGCTATTTCGAGCCCGCAGATCTCGACGATCTCGGCACCTTTCTTGTAAGCATCGGTGACGCGGAGCCGCTGCTCTGGGTAGGCCTCGGCAGCAACCTGCTGGTCCGCGAGGGCGGTGTGCGCGGAACGGTCATCAATACCGCGCATCTCGACAAGACCCAGTGGCTCGCGGAGGGCCTGCTGAGGGCGGAGGCTGGTGTGCCCTGCGCGAAGGTGGCGCGGATAACCGTTCGCGCCGGCTTCACGGGCGCCGAGTTCCTCTGCGGCATCCCCGGGACCGTCGGCGGCGCTCTGGCGATGAACGCGGGCGCCTTTGGCGGGGAAACCTGGTCCGTGGTCGAGCACATCGAGACCATCGATCGCGCCGGCCATCGTCAACGCCGTATGCGAGAGGAATTCGCAGTCGGCTATCGTGCGGTGGCAACGAAGGTGGAGGAATGTTTTGTTGCGGGCGTGTTTCGGGTCCGCGCTGATCCGGAACGCCGTGGTGAGGCACGCATACGAGAGTTGTTGGCACGTCGGAACCGCACTCAGCCGACCGGCCAGCCCAGTTGCGGCTCGGTGTTCCGCAATCCGCCCGGCGACTTCGCCGGGCGCCTGATAGAGGCTTGCGGTCTGAAGGGCACGCGTGTCGGCGGAGCGCTGGTGTCTGAGAAGCACGCAAACTTCATCGTCAGTGATGCTTCCGCGACGGCGGCCGACATCGAGGCGCTGATCGACCTGGTGCGCAGGCGTGTGCGCGAGGAGCACGGCATCGACCTGCTGCCGGAGGTTCGTGTGGTCGGCGAGGCGCACGGTCGGGGAGAGCGCGCCTGATGCGCCGGCCGGAGGAATTCGGCAAGGTCGCCGTGTTGCTGGGCGGTATCTCCGGGGAGCGGATCATCTCGCTGGAGAGCGGCACCGCGGTGCACACGTCGCTGCGACGCGTCGGCGTGGACGCCCACATGGTCGACTGGCAAGGGGGGCACATCGGCACGTTGATCGATGAGCGCTTCGAGCGCGTGTTCGTGGTGTTGCATGGCCGCGGTGGCGAGGATGGACAGATACAGGGCTATCTCGACACGCTTGGATTACCGTATACGGGCAGCGGTGTGCTGGGCTCAGCGCTGGCCATGGACAAGGTGCGCGCCAAGCATGTTTGGATGTCGCTCGGCCTGCCGACACCCGCATTCCAGGAGTTCACGGCCGAGCCGGACGCCGAGGCACTGGTGCGCGAACTGGGGTTGCCGCTGATGATGAAGCCCGTGCGCGAGGGTTCCAGCCTTGGCGCTACCAAGGTCACGCGCGAGAACGAGGTCGTGCCCGCATGGCGCAACGCGGCGAAGCATGACCGGCGAGTGATGGCGGAGCAGTGGATCGCCGGCGGGGAGTACACCGCGGCACTCGTTGCGGGTCAGGCGCTGCCGCTCATCAAGCTGGAGACCCCGCGCGTGTTCTACAACTACGAGGCCAAATACCACGACGAGCGTACGCGTTACCTCTGCCCGTGCGGCCTGCTACCCGTGCACGAGACGGCGATGCAGTGCATCGCGCAACGCGCCTTCGCTGCAGTCGACGGCCGCGGCTGGGGACGCGTCGACATGCTGGTGGACGAACACGGCTCACCCTGGCTCATCGAGGCCAATACCATCCCGGGCATGACCAGTCACAGCTTGGTGCCGATGGCCGCCAAGGCGGCGGGCATGAGTTTCGAGGAACTCGTACTCGCGATCCTCGAGACCACCCTCTCAACGGCGGAAGGAGGCGCGGCAGCGTGATGTGGAGTCGCCGCCAGAATCGTCGCATTGCACGCCGAGCACCGAATCAGCGCTGGCGCTGGTTCGTGGGCGCATTCCTGAGCGTCGGGGTCCTGCTGATGATCGTCGTGGCGGTGATCTGGCTGCTCGATCCCCTCTCTATGCCACTGCGCAGTGTGCGCGTCGACGGGGAGTTCCGCCACCTCTCTGCGGCGCGGTTGCGCAACGTCGTAGCTGCCGAGGCCAAGGGCAGCTTCTTCAGCGTCAATGTGCAGGCCATCCGCGCTGCGGTCATGGCAGACCCATGGGTGCGCGATGTCTCGGTGCGCCGCATCTGGCCCGATGCGTTGGGCGTTACGGTCTACGAACAGCGCGCCATTGCCTTCTGGGGCGAGAATGGCCTGCTCAACGAGCGCGGCAGCGTTTTCCATCCTCCTCGCGACACCTTCCCATCGGGTTTGATCCGGCTCAGCGGGCCCTCCGGGACTGAAACGGCGGTGCTGCGTCGTTACCAACAGCTGCAGACATGGTTCCGCCCCCTGGGCCTGCGCGTGGCCAACGTAGAATTGACGCCACGCAGGGCCTGGAGTTTCGCCGTCGATGAGGGCTTCCGCGTGCTGGTGGGTCGCAACGACTTCGAGACGCGCGTACGCCGGTTGATCGCCACACTGCGGCGTTTCCCGGAACGCCTGCGGCAGAGCGAACTCATCGATCTGCGCTACACCAACGGTTTTGCGATCCGCCCGCCTGCCGTCGCACACGCGGACGCTGCTAACCCTGGGTAGGAGTGGCGAATGGCCAGAAAGACGGACAAGAACTTAATCGTAGGACTTGACATCGGCACCTCAAAGATGGTGGCGATGGTGGGCGAGATCGCCGCAGATGGATTGGTGGAGCTTGTGGGCATCGGCTCACACCCCTCCCGCGGCTTGAAGAAGGGCGTGGTCGTCAACATCGACTCCACCGTGCAGTCGATTCAGCGCGCGGTGGAGGAAGCGGAACTTATGGCCGGTTGCGAGATCCGCTCGGTCTACGCCGGCATTGCCGGGGGCCACATTCGCAGCCTGAACTCCCACGGCATCGTCGCCATCCGCGACAGCGAGGTGACGCAGAACGACGTCGATCGCGTCATCGATGCAGCGCGCGCGGTGGCGATCCCCGCGGATCAGCGCATCCTGCACATTCTGCCGCAGGAGTTTGTAATCGACAATCAGGAAGGAATCCGCGATCCAATTGGAATGTCCGGCGTGCGCCTGGAAGCGAAGGTTCACATGGTAACGGGTGCCGTCAGCGCAGCGCAGAACGTCGTCAAGTGCGTGCGGCGGTGCGGCCTGGAGGTCGACGACATCGTTCTGCAGCAGCTGGCCTCCGCTCAGGCAGTACTGACCGAGGACGAAAAGGAACTCGGTGTGTGCTTGGTGGATATCGGCGGCGGCACCACGGACATCGCCGTCTTCGTTAACGGCGCGATACACCACTCTGCGGTGATCCCAATCGCTGGCGACCAGGTCACCAACGACATCGCCATCGCGCTGCGCACGCCGACGCATCACGCGGAGGACATCAAGATCAAGTACGCCTGCGCGCTCACGCAGCTTGCCAACGCCGAGGAGACCATTGAGGTGCCCAGCGTGGGTAACCGTCCGCCGCGCCGGCTGCTGCGCCAGACCCTCGCCGAGGTGGTCGAGCCGCGCTACGAGGAGCTGTTCTCGCTCATACACGCCGAGCTCAAGCGTAGCGGCTTCGAAGAGCTCATTGCGGCGGGCGTTGTACTGACCGGGGGCGGCTCGAAGATGGACGGGGTAATCGAACTCGCCGAGGAGGTTCTCCATTGCCCGGTTCGGCAGGGGACACCGCAGTTTGTCGCCGGGCTGGCCGATGTTGTGCGCAATCCCGTGTATTCCACGGCTGTGGGTTTACTGCTCTTCAGCAACAAGGTGGTGCCTGCCGCCGGTCGTTCATCCCGTATTGACGGTGGAGTGACAAGCGCGTGGGAGCGGATGAAGAGCTGGTTTCACGGGAATTTTTGAGTCGTGTCATTGGGGTTGTGGTGCCGTGAGGAGGTTATATGCCATTTGAACTGATGGATGCAGTAAATCAGAACGCAGTCATCCGGGTAATCGGGGTCGGTGGCGGCGGAGGCAATGCCGTGCAACACATGGTGGTGGCGGGGATCGAAGGTGTGGACTTCATCTCCGCCAACACCGACGCACAGGCGTTGAAGACCTCCTCCGCGCGCATGACCCTGCAGCTCGGCAAGAACATCACCAAGGGGCTCGGCGCCGGCGCCGACCCGGAGGTAGGCCGGCAGGCGGCGCTCGAGGACCGTGACCAGATCGCCGACGTGCTCGACGGGTCCGACATGGTGTTCATCACCGCCGGCATGGGAGGCGGCACCGGGACGGGTGCGGCACCCGTGGTGGCCCAGGTTGCCAAGGACCTTGGCATCCTCACCGTGGCGGTGGTGACGCGCCCGTTTGAAATGGAGGGAAGGCGTCGCGCCGAAGCCGCGAGCAAGGGTATCAAGGAGCTGAGCCAGTTCGTCGACTCGCTCATCACCATTCCGAACCAGAAGCTGCTCACCGTGCTCGGGCGCGACGTTGGTCTGCTTGACGCCTTCAAGGCCGCCAACGATGTCCTGCTCGGCGCCGTGCAGGGCATTGCCGAACTCATTACACGCCCGGGACTCATCAACGTCGACTTCGCCGACGTGCGCACGGTGATGAAGGAGATGGGGATGGCGATGATGGGGACAGGCAGAGGCAGCGGCCCCGAGCGAGCCAGGATCGCCGCCGAGTCAGCGATCGCAAGTCCGCTGCTCGAGGACGTAAACGTCGCCGGCGCGCGTGGCATCCTCGTCAACATCACCGCCGGCCCGGACATGAAGATCGGCGAGTTCGACGAGGTCGGGAACATGGTCAAGAGCTATGCCTCTGACAACGCGACCGTGGTTGTGGGCACCGTGCTCGATCCAGGCGTCAGTGACGAGCTGCGTGTGACAGTAGTCGCAACTGGACTGGGGCGCGAAGAGAAGAGCGGCGAACCGTTAGGTACATCAGTGCCGCTTGCGCCGTCACCGCTGCCCGTTGTGAAGCCCTCAGCGGCTGGAACCATCGACCTGAGTGAGATCGAGCTGCGGGGGCGCAAGCGCGACCCTCGCCGGATGGACGTGACCAACAATCCCAATTATCTCGATATTCCAGCCTTCCTGCGCCGTCAGGCCGATTGATCGTGCGCCGAAGTCACGGAGTTAGGAGGGCCATCGCAACGGGGAGGGCAGGGTAGCGTGGCAGGATTTTTGTGATATCATCGACTTTGCTGCTCTGCCGCAAGGTAGGGATAGGGGTCCCAAAATGATCAAACAGCGCACACTAAAAAACGCGATTCGTGCTACCGGGGTAGGGCTGCACACGGGCAAGAAAGTCTTTCTGACCCTGCGTCCGGCCGCGCCTGACACGGGCATAGTCTTCCGTCGCATCGACCTCCATTCGCCAGTCGACATTCCCGCGCGCACAGAGAACGTCGGTGATACGCGCCTGTCGACGACGCTCGCGAAGGACGATGTGCGCATCGCCACTGTCGAGCACCTGCTCTCCGCGCTCGCCGGGCTGGGCATCGACAATGCGTACGTCGATGTGACGGCGCCGGAAGTACCCATCATGGATGGCAGTGCCGGGCCGTTCGTGTTTCTGATCCAGTCAGCGGGGATTCAGGAGCAGAATGCACCAAAGCGCTTCATCCGGATCAAACGTCCGATCATGGTAAGGGATGGCGATAAGCACGCCCGATTCGAACCCTTCGAGGGATTCAAAGTCTCCTTTGCCATTGAATTTGACCACCCTTTTTTCCAGCAGACCTGCAAGTACGCCGAAATCGATTTCTCCACCACCTCCTTCGTCAAGGAAGTGAGTCGCGCGCGTACGTTCGGTTTCATGAGAGATGTGGAGCTGCTACGGCAGAAGAACCTCGCCCTGGGAGGCAGTCTCGCCAACGCCGTGGTGGTGGACGACTACCGCGTCCTCAACGAGGACGGGCTGCGCTACGAGGATGAGTTTGTAAAGCACAAGATTCTCGATGCCATCGGCGATCTGTATCTGCTGGGGCATACGCTGGTTGGTGCCTTCCACGGGACCAAATCCGGTCACGAGCTCAATAACCGCCTGCTGCGGGCTCTGCTCGCCGATGAGCGCGCCTTCGAGGTTGTGACCTTTGCCGACGAGGTGGCAGTGCCTATCTCGTTCACGCAACCGGTGCCGGCGACCTGACTTTCGTCACAAGCGACGCCAGGGCCGGCCTCGCCTGACGCGAGGGCGTGTATGAATAGAGGCTGAACGAAGAATATCGTTCGTTACGAGTTGCCGCGACGGGAGAGCCGAAGCAGCACGGCCTGCAACGCAGCATCCTCGCTCTGTTCCGCTACGTTTCTGAGAAAGGCCGCAGCCCGCTTCGAGACAGCTGGCCGCGGCAGGGGAGGAGTTTCCGCAGTCAAGTCTGGTGGCCTGACCTTTACACGGATAAGCCGTAACGAGGGCACGGGGCCGCTTTCTTGCATCAGCGAGAGCAGGACCGGCAGTTGGCATCGCAGACGCGTCGCCCATGCCGCGGAGTCGGTGTGAAGTGTTAGCACGCCGTCGCGGAAGTTACCGACGCGACAGTGAAGGTTCAGGGGCGCGTCGAGCAGTGACTGCAGCACCTGCCTGAGGCGCAGAAGTTCCCGCGCGTGCTCGACCAGCGCGCGCAAAGAGGCGTCCGCACGGACGTTCAACAACTGGTGCACGCTCGCGAGGGAGATGGAAGGGCGGGTGCGCACGTCAGCCACGCGGTTTAATGCGAGAGGAGGAGTTGCCCCCGGCGACTATAAGAAACCATATGCAGATTCTACTCTTATCCAAATCGCGTGATCTCTACCGGGTCCAACTGGGACGTAGCGGGATTGCGGCCTTTGCTTGCGCAGCGCTGGTTGCCGCAGCCCTGTTGGTCCATGGTGGCACGCGCTGGGGGGCCGAGCAGGCGCTCAAAGAGGTGACGGCAAAGACCGGCGAGGCACAGCCGCAATGGGCGCGGGAGATCGTGGATCAGCGCGAACAACTTACTGACCTCCACGACAATATGGAAATCAACCTCAATGCGCTGGCAGCGAAGCTCGGCGAAATGCAGGCGCACGTGGCGCGCCTGAACGCGCTGGGTGAACGCCTTACGGTGATGGCCCAGCTGACTGGCGGGGAATTTGACTTCTCGGCCGCTCCCGCCGTGGGTGGCCCCGCGCCGGTGACATCCCTCCAGCATGACATGCAGGACATTGCCAATGTGTTTGCCAGGCTTTCCAGCGAGATTGATGATCGTACCGAGAAACTGAATGCGCTGGAGATGCTGCTGATGACCCGCAAGCTGGAGGAACAGACCTCCCCGACAGGCAGGCCCCTCAAAGATGGCTGGATGTCTTCTGGCTACGGAATGCGTACCGATCCGAAGACTGGCAGGCGCGAATTCCACAGCGGCGTTGACTTCACCGGCAGCGGCAACTCGACAGTGCTGGCGCTCGCCGCTGGCGTGGTGAGCTGGTCAGGTTGGCGCGATGAATACGGCAACGTGGTGGAAATCAACCACGGCAACGGAATAGTGACGCGCTATGCCCACAACAAGAAAAATTTCGTTGGCGTGGGCGACAAGGTGAAGAAGGAACAGGCCATCGCCATCATGGGCGCAACCGGCCGCACCACCGGACCCCACGTGCACTTTGAAGTGCTGCGAGACGGCAGTGTCGTAAATCCTGTAGACTATATTCAGCCTGCGGAGGGTGCTTCGAAGAACTTGTGATTTCCTGTCACGAAAGGGGCTAGGCACGGCCCGCAGTACGCGGTACGCCGAGACAGCGAGCCCAGTACGGCGTTGCCAAGGGATTTCCACCGCTGAAGCTGCGAACATTCGCTGCAGCCATCCCGGGCATCGGTATAGCGCCGTAGAGTTCACTTCATGCTGGTTAATCCCATCTCTCTTGTCGGCAAGGCGGTACGCAAGGTCGTCGGCAGCCGCAACGAACGCGTTCTGCGCCGCCTTGAGAAAGTCGCCCTGCACATCAACTCGCTCGAGGCGGAGATCGCCGCCCTGAGTGATGAACAGCTGCGCTCCAGAACGACCGCGTTCCGCGAACGGGTAGGTAACGGTGAAGCCCTCGATGCCATCTTGCCGCAGGCCTTTGCCGTCGTGCGCGAGGCGGCCAGGCGTGCTCTGGAAATGCGCCACTTCGACGTGCAGCTCATCGGCGGGATGGTGCTGCACGAGGGCAAGATTGCAGAGATGCGCACCGGCGAGGGCAAGACGCTGGTCGCGACTCTGCCCGCCTATCTGAACGCCCTCGCGGGCAAGGGCGTCCACGTTGTCACGGTCAACGACTACCTTGCGCGGCGCGACGCCGAGTGGATGGGACACGTATACGGCTTCCTCGGCATGAACACGGGAGTCATCCTCTCCAATATGCGCGCAGTGGATCGGCAGTCGGCGTACGCAGCCGACATCACCTACGGGACCAACAACGAATTCGGCTTCGACTACCTCCGCGACAACATGGCCTTCTCAAGGGAGGAGCGCGTGCAGCGGGGACTGAATTTCGCCATCGTCGACGAAGTGGACTCCATCCTCATTGACGAGGCCCGCACACCCCTGATCATCTCCGGTCCCACGGAGGACCGCACCGACCTCTACGTGCGCGTCAATCGGCTGATACCGCGTCTGACGCGCCAGGACACCGAGGAAGCCACCAGCGGGGACTACTGGGTGGACGAGAAGGCGCGGCAGGTGCACCTCACCGAGCATGGGCATGAAGATGTCGAAGGGTTGCTGGTCAGGGAGGGATTGCTGCAGGCCGATGACAGCCTATACAGCGCGGCCAACATCAGCCTGATGCATCATATCAATGCGGCGTTACGCGCCCATACACTTTTCCGCCGCGACGTCGACTACGTCGTCAAGGACGGCAGCATCGTCATCGTCGATGAGTTCACCGGTCGCACGATGCCCGGCCGGCGCTGGTCGGAAGGGTTGCACCAGGCCGTCGAGGCAAAGGAAGGGGCTCAAATCCAGAACGAAAACCAGACGCTGGCATCGATCACGTTCCAGAACTACTTCCGGCTCTACAAAAAGCTCTCGGGGATGACCGGGACGGCAGATACCGAAGCGCCGGAGTTTCTGCAGATCTACGGTCTGGAGGTTGTGGTCGTCCCGACCCACATGACCATGATCCGCCAGGATTTCGGCGACGTCATTTATCTCACCAAGGACGAGAAGTTCAAGGCGATCATCGGCGACATCAAGGACTGTGCCGCCTGTCAGCAGCCGGTGCTTGTGGGCACGACGTCGATCGAAACCTCCGAATATCTGTCGGATTTGCTCAAGAAGGAGGGCGTCGAGCACCAGGTGCTGAACGCCAAGTACCACGAGGTCGAGGCGCAGATCGTCGCGCAGGCAGGCAGCCTCGGGACCGTGACCGTCGCCACCAACATGGCGGGCCGCGGCACCGACATCGTACTGGGTGGCAATCCGGAGCCGGACATCAACAAGGTGCGGGCTGACGAATCGCTGTCGAGCGAGGCGAAGGCGGAGCGCATCGTCGCGATGCGGACAGATTGGCGTACGCTGCACGAAAGGGTCGTCGCCGCGGGCGGCCTGCACATCGTGGGCACCGAGCGGCACGAGTCGCGGCGCGTCGATAACCAGTTGCGCGGGCGCTCCGGCCGCCAGGGCGACCCGGGCTCCAGCCGCTTCTATCTGTCGCTGGAAGACAACCTGATGCGCATCTTTGCCTCCGATCGCGTCGCCGCGATCATGCAGAAACTAGGCATGCAAGAGGGCGAGGCCATCGAGCACCCGTGGGTGACCAAGGCGATCGAGAACGCGCAGCGCAAGGTCGAGGCCCGCAACTTCGACATCCGCAAGCAGCTGCTCGAGTTCGATGATGTCGCTAACGACCAGCGCAAGATCATCTATGAGCAGCGCAACGATCTTATGGACGCGGAGGAGGTAGCGCAGAACATCGTCGAAATACGCCGTGATGTCGTCGAAAGCATCGTCAGTCAGTTCATCCCGCCGCAGAGCTTCGAGGAAAACTGGAATGTGCCGGGTCTGATGGAAACGATCGAGCAGGATCTGAGCGTGAGGCTTCCGGTCGATGTGTGGCTCAAGGAGGACAGCACGCTGCACGAGGAGACGCTGCGGGCGAAGATCGTGGCGACCATCGACGAGACGTATCAGGCCAAGGAAACACAATACGGCGCCCTTATGATGCGGCACGTGGAAAAGGTTGTGATGTTACGTGTGCTCGACCAGCACTGGAAGGAGCATCTGGCGGCGATGGATTACCTGCGGCAGGGGATCCATCTGCGCGGCTACGCACAGAAAAACCCGAAGCAGGAGTACAAGCGCGAGGCCTTCGATATGTTCCGCCAGCTTCTGGAGAACATCAAGCGCGACGTGGTGGGTATTCTTATGCGGGTGCAGATCCGTAGTGAGGCTGAGGTCAGGGCGCTTGAGGAGCAGCAGCGGCGCACCGTTCCCGTGCAGTACATTCACGCGGAGGCGGCAAGCGCCTTGAGCAGCGAGGAGGAACCGCCGGCAGAGTCCCACGGTGGGCCCCTGCCCGAGCCTGCGCGCCTCGCGCCAACCCCATTCGTGCGCGCGACCCCTAAGGTCGGCCGAAATGATCCCTGCCCGTGCGGGTCCGGCAAGAAATACAAGCAATGCCACGGTCGATTGAACTGAGCGCGCCGACGCCAGGAGCCTTTCGGACCTGATACGCCATGTGCGTTGCTGGCCAAGAACGGCGACCCTATGCGCGAAGCGGGACCTGCGGAAGCGGCGGCTGATGCATCGACATCGCCATTGCTTCCGGCGCCCGGCCCCGCACCGGCGGCTACGCGAGACGGGGGACGGGTTGTTGCCTCGAGAATCGCGGGCCGTCGCGCACGGCCGCTTAAGTGCGAAGAACTCCTGGTAAGCAATGGTCGCCGGCGTTATACCGCTGCACACGCCGAAGACCGTCGCCGGTGTGCGGGTGGGCACGGCCGCTGCAGGCATCAAGCGCACCGATCGCGACGACGTGGTCCTATTCGAGCTTTCCCACGGCTGCGTATGCGCCGCGGTCTTCACACGCAATGCCTTCTGTGCGGCTCCTGTCGTCGTCACTCGTCGTCATCTGCGCCATGGTGCGCCCCGCTATTTCCTGGTTAACTCTGGAAACGCCAACGCCGGCATGGGCGAGCAGGGAATAGCCGACGCGTTGGCCACCTGCGGAATTGTCGCCAACCTTGCCGGGTGCGCCACTGAACAGGTTCTTACCTTTTCCACGGGAGTGATCGGTCAGCCTCTTCCTGTCGATAAGTTTCGCGATGCCGTGCCCAGGGCTCTTTCCGCCTTGGATACGGATGGGTGGACGGCCGCGGCCCGGGCCATCATGACCACGGACACCGTTCCGAAGCTCAAGACGGTAACCGTCGTCCCTATTGGTGGCCGGCCGATCACGATCACCGGCATTGCCAAGGGTGCGGGAATGATCCGGCCGGACATGGCAACGATGCTCTCCTTCATTGCCACTGATGCATCCGTTGAACCGGCCGTCTTGCAGGAATTACTCGAGACGGCCGTCAACGCAAGTTTCAATCGCATTACGGTCGATGGCGACACCTCCCCCAATGATGCCTGCCTGCTCGTCGCAACGGGCCATTCGAAGGCAGCACGCATAGCCACAACTGCCAGTGAGGTGGGAGCGGTGCTGCAGGCGGCGCTCAATGAGGTCTGCCGATTTCTTGCCGAGGCCATCGTGCGCGACGGCGAAGGTGCGAGCAAGTTCATCCGCGTCATCGTCGCCGGCGGCAGGACAGAGACGGAATGTCTGGCGGTAGCCTACACTGTCGCCCATTCACCATTGGTCAAGACGGCCTTGTTCGCCTCCGACGCGAACTGGGGGCGCATCCTCGCGGCGGTGGGCCGGGCGGGTGTCGGCGATCTGGACCTCGTGAAGGTGACGGTGGATCTCAACGACGTGCGCATCGTCGAAGGCGGCGGACGCGCCGCCGGCTACACGGAAGAGGCCGGTCAGGCCGCCGTGCAACCCACCGACATCGCTGTACGAGTGAACCTCGGGCGCGGCCGCGCGCAGGCGGAAGTCATGACCTGTGACCTGTCATTCGATTACGTCCGGATCAACGCTGAATACCGAACCTGACAGATTTCGCTTTCGCCCCTCGCCGCCACCCGCGGCGGTCCATGTCGCTGTGGCGGTGCTGTGCGACAGCGCGGGGGCGGTGTTGGTGACGCGCCGCCACGACCATGCCCATCAGGGCGGTCTGTGGGAGTTCCCCGGCGGCAAGGTAGAGATCGGCGAGCAGGCGCTCGCGGCCTTGCGGCGGGAGTTGGAGGAGGAACTCGGCATCACTGCGCTCGCGGCGCGACCATTGATCACCGTGCCGCACGACTACCACGACCGGCAAGTCTGGCTGGATGTCTGGCGCATCGAGCAGTGGCGCGGCACACCGGCAGGGCGTGAAGGCCAGCCGCTGGCGTGGATTTCGCCGATGGAGTTGGATGCCATGGAGTTCCCGCCGGCCGACGTCCCGATCATCAATGCCACATGTCTGCCCCCGCTCTACATGATCACGCCCGACCCCGGAAACGATGAGACTCGGTTTATCGGGAGGATTCAGGAATGCCTGGTCGCAGGGGTAAGCCTGCTGCAACTGCGCGCTAAATCCCTGCCTGCTGATCGCTACGCCGCCCTTGCCAGGCAGGTGATCGGCCTGGCCCGGGTGCACCGCTGCAAGGTCCTGCTGAACAGCGAGCCGGAGGCTGCGCTTACGCTCGGTGCGGACGGTGTGCATCTGACGCGCGAGCGGCTACGGCGCTGCAAGCGCCGGCCGTTACCGCCGACGTTGCTGGTGGCGACGTCGTGCCACCAGCAACAGGACCTTGAGCACGCGCATCGCATCGAAGCGGATTTCGCTGTGCTGGGCCCGGTCGAGCGGACGCTGAGCCATCCCCGTCTGTCCCCGATGGGATGGGATCGCTTCGCGCAGCTTGCCGCTCACGCGCGTTGCCCGATTTACGCCTTGGGGGGTATGTCGACCGCCGATGTTGACACTGCGTGGTACGCAGGGGGACAGGGTATCGCCGTGATCCGTAGTATTTGGGAAGCACGCGACTGCAGGACTGCCGTCGCTGACGCGCTCGCGGTCCGCGGCGCCGCGCTGACGGCCATCGGCGATTCATGTACTCATTGACCCGACGAGACTCACCGTGTGCCAGTCAATGGTTGGTTCCGTCACCGTCGCTCTGCACGGTGCTGCGGACGCATCGTCGTTCATCCCCGTCACGCTGGTTATGCGCACTGGTCGGCTACCCACACACGAAGATCGAGCAACCGGCAGTGCGCGCTGCAAAAAGGTCTGTGGGATGTTCCGGGGGAGGCTTAAGGAAGCTCTGAATAAGCCCATCCTGGACTTCTCAGAGCACGCAAAGCAAAAAGCGTGGTTTTTGCTTTGCTTCATCTTCAACGGCTTGCCGCC
>JBQTIC010000022.1:0-17654 GCA_052388435.1 Chromatiales bacterium
TCTCAGAGCACGCAAAGCAAAAAGCGTGGTTTTTGCTTTGCTTCATCTTCAACGGCTTGCCGCCGTCGAAGATAGCGGCACATCCCTGTGCCGCAGGAACCTCTGACTTAATCAGAGGTTCCTTAGACACTGCTGTGATTGGCGGCACAAACCGCCGGCAGGTCGACGACCGGCGCGCCCGTTCTTAGCCGGCCCTATTGCTCGCGACCACTGTCGATGCGGCGGAAAGCTCGACCGGGCGCGGCTCGGCGATCACGTGCCCCTGAACGTAGTCAACGCCGATCTCGCGCAGCTCCAGGAGCGTGTCCACGTCGGCGACGCACTCCGCGACGGTCCGGATGCCGAGACGCTGCGCGATGCGGTTCAGCGACAGCACGATCTCGCGGTCGATGGGATTCGCCGTGAGCTTGTGAATCAGCGTCGCGCTGATCTTCACGAAGTCGACAGGGAGCCTGCGCAGGACGTTGAACGATCCCACTTCGGCGCCGCAGCCATCGATCGCGATGCGGTAGCCTTTGTCCTTGAGCCGCGTGGCGAAGTGTTGCGTCTGATGCAGGTTTTCGACCACGCTGGCCTCGGCAATTTCCAGGCAGAGGCGCTCGGGCGGCAGCGCGCTCACCCTGAGCATGTCGAGCAACGAGTTCAGAAACGGCTCGCTGCTGATGGATTGGCCGGATACGTTGATGCTTACCCAATCCGATCCGCGCAAATCCGCGCTGCTCCTGCTGGTGGCGGCGAGCACCTTGCGCGCCATCCAGCGGTCGATGTCCGGCATGACGTGATAGCGCAGCGCGGCGGGCAGGAAGTGCGAGGGGCTGAAAATCTGCCCCTTGTCGTCTTGCAGGCGTAGCAGCAGCTCGTATCCGTGCGGGAGCCGGTCGTCGACCGCCGGGACGATGGCCTGGCTGTAGAGCAGGAAGCGATCGTGGGTGATCGCGTGCTGCATGCAGCGCAACCAGTGGATCTCGCCGAGCCGGTCGGAGATCATCGAGTCGGTCACGTGGGAGGCGTGCACGCGGTTGCCGCCGTCATTCTTCGCCGCGTAACAGGCGGTATCGGCCGCCGCCAGCAGCTCGGTGAGATCCGCCGTTTCGCGGTTGACTTCTACTACCCCGATGCTGCTCGTGGACCGCAGCTTGTGGCCCTTCCAGTCCAGCGAGAAGTCGGCAATAAAGGCGCCGACGGTCTCGGCGATGGATCTGGCCTTATCCACCGGGCAGCTGTAGAGCAACATCGCGAACTCATCGCCGCCCAGCCGCGCCAGGGTGTCTGCGCCCCGGATCCGGGTGCGCAGGGCGGCGGCCAGCGCCTTGAGGAACTCGTCACCGGCGGCGTGACCACAGCCATCATTGATGGCCTTGAAGTGGTCCAGATCGATGTAGCAGAGCGCATGGGTGTGACCGGTCGCCGAGGCATGCTCCAGGAGCTTGCCCAGGCGGTTTTCCAGTTCAGGCCGATTGATGAGGCCGGTCAGCGGGTCGTGACTGGCCGCCCAGTTAAGCCTGATCTGCGCGGCCCGCTTTTCGGTCACGTCGCGGAAGGTGAGCGCACCGCCGGCAAAGCTGTGGCTGTGATTAATGATCGGGGTACAGGTGTACTCAATGTCGGCTTCGCCGCCGTCGCGGCGGCGAATGAACGCCCGCTGGTCCCCGGAAACGCTTTCGCGGCTCTCCAGGCATTGTTCAACAGGGTGTTTGGGCGCCTCTTCGGCGCCGCGCGCGAGGATTGGCGCGACGATCGCTGCCGCCTTGCCGGCCGCTTCCCGCAGGCGCCAGCCGGTCAGCGTCTCGGCCGCCGGGTTCATATAGTCAACCGTGCCCTGGGCGTCGACCGTGAGCACCGCCTCCGCGATCGCCTCCAGCGTGTCGAACGTTCTGCTCTTGCTGGGCGCCACGGAATCCCTGGTGGGTGCGCTGCCCGGTGGGCTTTCAGGGTGCACGGTCGCTGGGTGGCCTGCGTTACTGGTCGTAGCCATTGCGGTTACCTCTTTATCTTGCTGTCGTGGACACTGGCGCGAAGCGCCAGCGCTGCGGCTATTGAGCCGCTCTTGTATCTAAGCCGGTCGTTTGGGCGCCAAACGTGACGTTGTTCACATTCGGCGTCGGGTGCGGTCCGAACAAGTATAGACCGGGTCCACGCGATTGCCCGGCCCATGAGCAGTGCCGGCGGTGACGACGCATTCTCGACGATCCGGCCGGCACAGGTGGCGGGTCCTGCGCTAGCGCCTGCGGTGCCTGGCGGCTATCCGCATGCGCAGCGCGTTGAGCCTGATGAAGCCGGTGGCGTCCTTCTGGTCGTAGGCGCCGGCATCCTCTTCAAAAGTGGCGATGGTGGCGTCGAACAGGCTGTCGGTGACCGACTTGCGCCCGGCGACCGTCACGCTGCCCTTATAGAGCTTAAGGCGCACGACACCGTTGACGTGACGTTGCGTGTCGTCGACGAGATTCTGCAACGTCCGGCGCTCTGGGCTCCACCAGTAGCCGTTGTAGATGAGCGAGGCGTAGCGCGGCATCAGCTCGTCCTTGAGGTGGGCAACCTCGCGATCCAGCGTCAGCGACTCAATGGCACGGTGCGCCTTCAGCATGATCGTGCCGCCGGGCGTCTCATAACAGCCGCGCGACTTCATGCCGACGTAGCGATTCTCCACCAGGTCCAGTCTGCCGATGCCGTGCCTGGCGCCGACCTCATTGAGTTTCGCCAGCAGCCTGGCGGGGCTCAAGCGCTTTCCGTCGATGGCCACCGGATCACCGCGCTCAAACGTAATCTCGAGGTGCGCGGGCCGGCCCGGGGCGCGCTCGGGTGCGACTGTCCAGCGCCACATCGACGGTTCGGGTTCCTTCCACGGGTCCTCGAGGATGGCCCCCTCATACGAGATGTGCAGCAGGTTGGCGTCCATGGAGTAGGGAGACTTTCGGCCGCGCTTCAGCTCCACGGGGATGCCGTGCTTCTGCGCGTAAGCGAGCAGCTTCTCGCGCGAAGTCAGCTCCCACTCGCGCCAGGGCGCGATCACCTTGATGTCGGGTTTAAGCGCATAGGCGCCGAGTTCAAAGCGCACCTGGTCGTTGCCCTTGCCGGTGGCGCCGTGGGCGATCGCGTCCGCCCCCGTCTCGACGGCGATTTCGACGAGACGCTTGGCGATGAGCGGCCGGGCGATCGAGGTGCCGAGCAGGTACTCGCCCTCATAGATCGTGTTGGCGCGAAACATCGGGAAGACGAATTCGCGCACGAACTGCTCGCGCAGGTCGTCGATGTAGATTTTCCTGACACCCATCAGCCTGGCCTTGCGGCGCGCCGGTTCGAGCTCCTCGCCCTGACCGATGTCGGCGGTGAAGGTCACCACCTCGCAGCGGTAATTCTCCTGCAGCCATTTCAGGATGACCGAGGTATCCAGCCCGCCGGAGTAGGCAAGCACCACCTTCTTGACTTTCTTCGCCGTCATGACTCGCTCCCTGGAATGTTGACCGCGCAACGGCGGCGCATTGTGCCGCCCGCGGCGCCGCGAGTCCAGCGACACCATCAGCGATTCAGGAAGTCGCGCAGGGCCGCGAGAAAGGCGTCGGGCTGATCAGTGTGCGGCCAGTGGCCGGCGTTCGGTATTGTTGCGAACGAAGCGTGCGGGAACAGCTCCAGGATGCGGGCGTGGTGCCCGGATTGCACGGCCGGTGATCGCTCGCCACAGAGGAACAACGTCGGCTTCTTGTACTTTCCCGTCGTCGCCGGAAATCCGCCGACGTGACGCAGGTTCGCGCGCAGGGCGGAGAGATCGATGCGCCAGCGGTATTCGCCGTTGCGCGTGACGAGGTTCTGCAGCAGAAAGCGCCGCGTGTCCTCGGCGGGCACCGCTTTCTGCAACAGTCGGTCCGCCTCCGCGCGGCTGCGCAGTTCTCGCAGGGGCAGCGCAAGCATCGCATCGATCAGCGCCGAGTAACGATCCGCATAATCGACCGGCGCGATGTCGACGACGATGAGACGTGGCCAGCGCTCCGGCGCGCTGAGAGCGACCACCATCGCCGCCTTGCCGCCCATGCTGTGCCCGATGAGCGTGGCGGCGGGCAGCGCCAGCTTGTCCATCAGCGCCAGCACGTCGCTCGCCATCGCCTGGTATGTCATCGCGCCACTGTGCGGCGAATCGCCATGATTGCGCAGATCCACGGTGATGACTCGATAAGACGCGGCCAGCTTCTGTGCGATGGTCTGCCAGTTTCGCGCCGAGCCAAAAAGTCCGTGCAGGATGATGACAGGTGCTCCTGCGCCCTGATCACGGTAATGGAGCGGAACGGTTTCGATCATTGGAAACTGGTCGCCTGACGGATTGGCACCAACGGAGCCCTTCCGGTCCCTTCCCTCTTCCAGGGGAAGGTGTGGATGGGGGTGGAAGATCAAATTTGGTTCGAAACCTTCCATCCGCGCCTTCGTCCTCCTTAAAGGGAGGAGGGAATCGCGCTTCCAAGGAGTACGACGTTTCTGCTGATTCGCCCATTAGCTGCGCAGGTGCGCGGGGAGCCGATCCTGGTTCAGACACCGGCGCGGCCAGATGTCGAGGTAGGCGAGATCCTCGTCTATGCCATCCATGACCTCGAACTCGGGATAGCGCCCGCAACTCACCCAGGCGAAGGCGGTGTGCTCGCAGTTGAGCGCGATCTCGCCGTCGATCCAGAGGTAGTGAAAGAGATGGATTTCGTACCGTCCGCCGTAGAACGTGTCGCGCACTGGCTCGTGACGTCGGAGCAGTTCCACTCGATAGCGGCGCCCGATCTCCTCGCGCAGTTCGCGCCGGGAGCAGGCGAGCGGCGTCTCGCCGGGATCGACGTGGCCAGCGGGGAAGCCCCATCGACCTGGACCGAGGCGGGCGTGCGTCGAACGCCTGAGCAGCAGGATCTCGCTGCGGGCGTTTTCGATCACGTTGATGGCAAAGCGATTCGGGCCAGGGAGCGATCTCACTTCTTCGGAATATAGAGATCGGTGATCGTACCGGTAAACATCTCCGCGGCCATCATGACCGTCTCCGACAGCGTGGGATGCGGATGTATGGTGAGGCCGATGTCCTCCGCGTCGGCGCCCATCTCGATGGCCAGCGTGCCCTCGGCGATGAGATCGCCGGCACTGGGACCCACCGCCGCCATGCCGATGATCCGATGCGTGTCCTCATCGAAGATGAGCTTGGTCGCGCCCTCGTCGCGGCCCAGGGCCAGCGATCGCCCGCTGGCGGCCCAGGGGAACACACCCTTGCGATAGCGCAGACCGCGTGCCTTGGCTTCCGTCTCGGTGACCCCCACCCACGCGACCTCGGGATCGGTGTAAGCCACCGAGGGCACGACGCGGTCGAGGAAGCTGGTCTTCATGCCGGCGATGACCTCGGCGGCGACCTTGCCCTGGGCGCTCGCCCGGTGCGCGAGCATGGGATCCCCGCAGATGTCGCCGATGGCAAAGATGTGCGGCACGTTAGTGCGCTGCTGTTCGTCGGCGGGGATGAAGCCGCGCTCGCAGACGTTGATATCGGCGTTCTCGGCGCGGATCGCGCGTCCGTTCGGACGCCTGCCCACGGCTACCAGGACCGCATCAAACTCAGCACGGGCTGGCGCCTTCTGGCCCTCGAAGCTGGCGATCAGGGAGGCGGGCGTCGCTTCGATCTGCGTAACTTTCGTGTTGAGGAAGATACTCTCGTAGCGCTTCTCCATGCGCTTTTGCAGCGGGCGCACGATGTCCGCGTCGCAGCCGTTCATAAGCTGTTCCAGCATCTCGACGACGGTCACCCGGCTGCCGAGTGCCTCGTAGACTGTTGCCATCTCCAGCCCGATGATACCGCCGCCGATGACGAGCAAACGCCTGGGAATGGAGCGGAGCAACAGGGAATCGGTTGAGTCCATGATGCGCGGGTCGGCTGGCAGGCCTGGGATCATGGCCGCCTGCGAGCCGGCGGCAATGATGGCATGCTCGAACCGCACCGCGACCGGTCCGCCTGGCGTTTCCACGGAAAGTCCGTGCGGTCCGACGAAGCTGCCGGTGCCCTGGACAACCTGCACTTTGCGCTGCCTCGCCATCGATGCCAGACCAGCGGTCAGCTTTCCGACAACCTTCTCGGTCCAGGCACGGACAGCTTTCGGATCGGGCTTGGGTTTACCCAGGTCGATGCCGTGCGCCTTGAAGTCACCGACCTCGGCGATGACGCGGGCCACGTGCAGCAACGCCTTGGAGGGGATGCAGCCGACGTTCAGGCAGACGCCGCCAAGGATTGGATAGCGCTCGACCAGGACCACCTGTTCGCCCAGATCGGCGGCGCGAAAGGCGGCGGTGTAACCACCGGGGCCTGCGCCCACCACGACTACTTGTGTCTGTATTTCCTCAGAGCTCATCTCGATAATCCTCGCGTGGTGCGTTGCTGGCCAGAGAGATACAGCCGCCGTGCCCCGGTGGGCGTAAGCCTCGAGTACAGGCGCCGCAGGCGCACGCCGTTCGAGGTTTCAATGCGGCAACTACGCCCCTTCCCGAAAGCGGCTGCGACCTGGCTGGCGCAGCGGCGAGTGCGGGAGCGCATGCACCGACATGCTTCCGGCGGCCCGACTCGGTCCCGAACGGGCCGCTGCGCGAGACCGTGGACCGGTCGGTCATCGAAGATCGCCGCCATCGCACGCGTGGGGATTATTGAGATGAGCTCTGTTTCCAGGGGGCGGCGCGCGCATGCGGATAGCATAGGGATGGCGCTCTGGTGAGGCAAATCGCCGCCGCAGTTTGGGGTCCAGGCGCCCTGGAGTTCTCGCGCTTTTCCCTCTCCCTCATCCCTCTCGCACCAGGGAAAGGGAAACGGCGCGCTCGATGATCAGAGCAGGATCTGGCGGATGTCCGACAGCACCGCACTCAGGTACTGCGTGAACTGCGCCCCGGCGACGCCGTCGATCACCCGGTGATCGTAGGAGAGCGCGAAGGGCAGCATCAGGCGCGGCACGAACTCACCGTCCTGATACACGGGCCGCATCCTCGCAGGTGACACGCCGAGGATGGCTACCTCCGGGACGTTGATGATCGGCGTGAAGCTTGAGCCCCCCACGCCCCCCAGACTGGAAATGGTGAAGCAGCCACCCTGCATCTCGGCGGGCCCGAGTTTCCTCTGGCGTGCCTTGGAGCTCAGGATCTGCACCTCGCGCGCCAGATCGAAGAGTCCCTTCTGATCAACGTCCCGCACCACGGGCACGACGAGACCCTCCTCGGTGTTCACCGCCACGCCGATGTGCACGTACTTCTTGTAGACCAGTGATTCGCCGTCGGCCGACAGGGAGGCGCAGAACTGCGGATACTTCGCCAGCGCCGTGACGACGGCCTTGAGCAGGAAGCTCACCAGCGTCAGCTTCACCCCTTTGTCCTTGGCGGCGGCCAGCTTGGAGTTGCGGAATTCCTCGAGATCGGTGATGTCGGCCTCGTCGAACTGCGTGACGTGCGGCACCGCGATCCAGCTGCGTTGCAGGTTCTGGCCGGCGAGGCGGCGGATCCTGCTGAGGGGGACGGATTCGACCGGCCCGAATTTGGAGAAATCGATGGGAGGGATCTCTGGAAGCGCGAAGCGGCCGCTGCTTGCGATCGTGGTGCCGGAGACCGCCCCCTTCACGAAGGCCTTGACGTCGCCCTTCAGGATGCGCCCCTTCGGGCCGCTGCCCGTCACGAGACCGAGATCGACTCCGAGTTCGCGCGCGAAAATTCTTGTCGAGGGGCTCGCGTGCGCTTTCGCCGACGCGCTGCCTCCCACGGTCTGCGCGCCTCGCGGCACGGCCGGGGGCGGGCGTGCCGCCGCCGGCTCAGCCGGCGCCGGGACAGTCAGGGCAGACGGCATTGCGGGCGGTGGAGGCGGCTGCGGCCGAGCGGCGTCCACACGCGCTGCCGCCGCGACCTCCGCCGCTTCTTCGATAACGCAGATCGGCGTGCCCTCGGACACCTTATCTCCGACAGCGACCTTCATCTCTTTCACCACGCCAGCGTAGGGCGCGGGGATCTCCATCGTTGCCTTGTCGCTCTCCAGCGTGATCAACGGGTCCTCGGCCTTGACGCGGTCGCCGGTTTTCACGAGCACCTCGATGATGGGCACATCCTTGAAGCTGCCGATGTCGGGCAGCACGAACAGCCGCTCTTCGCCCATGGCGGCAATCTGCTGGGTCATACGGTAACGGGGTTGGGTTTTTCGGGATCGATGCCGCAGGCGCGCAGGGCGTCACTCACGCGGGCGTGTGAAATCTTGCCATCGTCGGCGAGCGCCTTCAGCGCCGCCACAGCGACATAGTGGCGATCAACCTCGAAGAACTGCCGCAGTTTGGCGCGCGTGTCGCTGCGGCCATAGCCATCGGTGCCCAGCACCGCGTAGCGCATCGGGATCCAGGCGCGGATCTGATCAGCGTGAACCTTCATGTAATCGGTCGCCGCGATGGCGGGACCGCCGCGTCCCTTGAGGCAGCGCTCGACGTAACTCACACGCGGCGGCTCCTGCGGATGCAGCATGTTCCAACGCGCGCAATCCAGTGCTTCGCGGCGCAGTTCATTGAAGCTGGTGACGCTCCAGATGTCTGCGGCGATACCATGGTCCCTCTCGAGCAGCTCCGCGGCTGCGACTACCTCGCGCAGGATAGCGCCGCTGCCCAGGAGCTGCACCCGGAGATCGCCCGCACGACCATCCCGCAGGCAGTACAGTCCCTTCAGGATCCCGTCCTCAACGCCGTCGGGCAGCGGCGGCTGCGGGTAGTTTTCGTTCATCACAGTGATGTAGTAGAAGACGCTCTCCTGCTCGGCGCACATCCGGCGCAGCCCCTCCTGGATGATCACGGCCAGCTCGTAGGCGTAGGTCGGGTCATAGGAAAGACAGTTCGGGATGGTCGAGGCAAAGAGGTGACTCTGCCCGTCCTGATGCTGCAGGCCCTCGCCGGCCAGCGTCGTGCGGCCGGCGGTGCCGCCGAGCAGGAAGCCGCGTGCCTGCATGTCGCCCGCCGCCCATGCCAGATCGCCGATGCGCTGAAAGCCGAACATCGAATAGAAGATGTAGAACGGGATCATCTGCAGCCCGTGGTTGCGGTAGGAAGTGCCCGCGGCCATCCAGGAGGAGAACGCGCCGGCCTCGGTGATCCCCTCCTCGAGGATCTGACCCTTGATGTCTTCGCGGTAGTACATCACCTGGCCGATGTCGACCGGCTTATAGAGCTGGCCGACCGATGAGTAGATCCCGAGTTGCCGGAACATTCCTTCCATCCCGAAGGTGCGCGCCTCATCCGGCACGATCGGCACGACGCGCGCGCCAATCGTCTTGTCCTTAACGAGCAGGCCGAGGATGCGCACAAAGGCCATGGTGGTGGAAATAGCGCGCTCTTCCGTGCCCTTGAGTATCGATTCGAAGGCGGTGAGCGTCGGCACCTTGAGCGGCTCGGCCTCGGGCCGCCGACTCAGCAGGAATCCCCCCAGCGCCTCGCGCCGCTCCGCCAGGTATTTCATCTCCGGGGTGTCCTCGGGCGGTTTGTAGAATGGCGCCTCGGCGATCTGATCGTCCGGGATCGGAATGTTGAACCGATCGCGGAAGGCCTTGAGCGCCTCCTCGCCCATTTTCTTTTGCTGATGCGTGATGTTCTGACCCTCGCCGGCCTCGCCCATGCCGTAGCCTTTGACGGTCTTCGCCAGGATCACGGTCGGCTGGCCTACATGCTTGACGGCGGCGGCATAGGCTGCGTATACCTTGTGCGGGTCGTGGCCGCCGCGATTCAGGCGCCAGATGTCCTCATCGGACATGTTGGCGACCATCGCCTTGAGCTCGGGGTATTTGCCGAAGAAGTGCTCGCGGACATACGCGCCGTCGTTGGCCTTGTAGGCCTGATACTCACCGTCGACGCACTCTTCGATACGCCGGTGCAGGACCCCGGTCGTGTCGCGCGCGAACAGCGGGTCCCAGTAGGAGCCCCAGATCACCTTGATCACATTCCAGCCCGAGCCCCGAAACTCCGCTTCCAGTTCCTGGATGATCTTGCTGTTGCCGCGCACCGGTCCGTCGAGGCGCTGCAGGTTGCAGTTGATCACGAAGATCAGGTTGTCGAGCTTCTCGCGCGCCGCCAGACCGATAGCCCCGAGCGATTCGGGCTCGTCCATTTCCCCGTCACCGCAGAAGCACCAGACCTTGCGTCCGGAGGTGTCGAGAATTCCGCGATGCTCCATGTAGCGCATGAAGCGCGCCTGGTAGATGGCCATGATCGGGCCGAGCCCCATCGACACGGTCGGGAACTGCCAGAAGTGCGGCATCAGCCACGGGTGCGGGTAGGAAGAGAGTCCCTTGCCATCGACCTCCTGGCGGAAGTTGTTGAGCTGTTCTTCGCTCACCAGACCGCAAAGGTACGCGCGCGCATAGATGCCGGGTGTGGAGTGGCCCTGAATGAGGATGAGATCGCCGCCGCGCTTCTCGGAGGGGGCGCGGAAGAAGTGATTGAAGCCGACTTCGTAGAGGGTCGCGCTGGAGGCGTAGCTGGCGATATGGCCGCCGAGCTCGCTGTTCCTGCGGTTCGCCTTCACCACCATCGCCAGCGCATTCCAGCGAATGATCGAGCGTAACCGCCACTCGATGCCCGGATCGCCGGGCGTGCGCTCCTCTTTGTGCGGCGGGATGGTGTTGATGTAGGCCGTGTTGGCGGAGTATGGCAGATACGCGCCCGAGCGCCGCGCCTTGTCGATGAGCTTTTCGATCAGGAAGTGCGCGCGCTCGACGCCTTCGCGCTCGATGACTGCCTCCAGCGACTCGATCCATTCCTGCGTTTCCAGAGGATCAGCGTCGGCGGGCGACTTGGGTATTGCGGACATGATTCAGTCGCTGCTCACGGGCATGGCTGTCCAAGACAGCGGCGTTCCGACGAATGACAGCCGAAGCATTGCGCGTGCTGGCTTCCGATTGCCGGTACTCAAGTATAGTGTAATGCATACTCCTTGGAGACAGCGGCGCCATGATCGAGAACATAGGATTGACGCAACGCAACGCGATGCCAGGTATTCGTCAGACAGATGCCATCGGCAACTGGATCATCGTCCTGCCGGCAGAACCGCCGGTATCCGCATGGAAATCGTTGCCATACGGGACGGTACTGCGACAACGGCTCGCGCAGCGGCCGCGCCACGTGACCGACGGCGCGCCGGTTGTTCTGGATTTGCCGAACGCACGCGGCAGTCGTGTCGGTTTGGCCATGGTGAAGCCGGATATCGAGGAATTCGAGCTGCTGACGCTGGCACGCAGACTGGTGGCGGTGCACACCGACCTGCAGCCGCGGGAAGCGGGGGTCTGCGTGTGCGGGCTGGGAGATGCATCGGAGCGCGTGGCGGAGGCGGTGATCGCCGCGCTGCTGGCGGCCGCCGCGCCCATGCCGGATCTGCGCAGCAAACCGCCACGCAGGCGTCCGCTCAGGACGATTCACCTCTTCGGCAGCGCGCCGGCGCATCGGTTCCGGCGCACCTTCATCGAGATCGAATGCAACAGCCTGGCGCGCGCTCTGGCGGCGCTTCCACCCACCGAACTGACGCCAGGGATTTATCGCCGCAAACTCGCGGCGCTGGCGCGCGAACACGGCCTCAAGATGGAGTTCTACAACGTTGCTGCACTCAAGCGGCGCAAGGCCGGCGCATTTCTCGCTGTTGCGCAAGGCAGCCCGGTTGCGGACGCCGGCATTGCGAGGCTGCGGTATGTCCCGCCGCGAGCCCGCCGGCAGCCTCCCGTGGCGCTGGTCGGCAAAGGTATCTGCTTCGACACCGGCGGCGTCAACGTGAAGCCGGCGAAGTTCATGCTCGGCATGCAGGGGGATATGCAGGGCAGCGCCGTCGCCCTGGGTACGCTGCTCGCACTCGCGCGGTTGAAAGTGGATTTCCCGGTGGAGGCATGGCTGGCGCTGGCGATGAATCACCTGGGCCCCGCCGCCTACAAGCCCACAGATGTAGTCACTGCCGCGAATGGCACGACCATCGAGGTCATACACACCGACGCCGAAGGCCGCATGGTGCTGTCCGACACGCTGGCGCTCTGCGCGAAGACGAAGCCCCGACTCATCATCGACTACGCTACGCTGACCGGCGCCTGCGTCCATGCCATTGGCAAGGCCTACAGCGGCGTGTTCACGAACCGCAAGCAGTGGTGGGCGAAGCTCATCGAGGCGGGGCGCGAGAGCGGCGAGCGTGTGTGGCCCTTCCCGCTCGACAAGGACTACGACAAGGCGCTGGAGAGCAAGATCGCGGACATCAAGCAGTGCGCGGAGGAGGGGCCCGTCGATCACATTCTCGCCGCGCGTTTCCTGTCACGATTTGTTGCTGACGACATTCCCTGGATACACCTCGATCTGTCCTCTGCCAGTAACCGCGAGGGGCTCGCGCACGTGCCGACGCACTTCAATGGCTTCGGCGTCCGCCTCGCCCTGCACCTGCTGCTTGACCAAAGATTGCAGCAATCCGGGTGAGACAGGGAGCTACAGCCGCTCTGCTTCGAGCGGCGACTCTTCAGACCCGCGGTATCGCTGACGGCGTGCGGGTTATCGGCCGAATATCTCGGCGACGGAGATGCTGAGACCAGGGAAAAGGGCGGAGGAGACGGTGTCGCTGTGTATCCGTCTTGTCCAAGCCGGTAGATGTCTACTGTGTGCGTATCAGGGTCAACGATCCAGTATTCTCGCACGCCGTGGCGTACATCTTGCACTTGTAGCCGCGGTCGCGCTCCGCCGTGCCCGGCGAGAGGATTTCAACCGCAAGGTCTGGCGCCCCCTCTATACCATGCAGCTTGATGACATCGCCGTGCGCAGCGGTGATGAAGACAAGGTCCGGTTGCGCCACCTCGCGCGCATCCCCCTCACCGAGAATGACATCCACGGGAGCCACAAACACCTCACCGAGTCGATGGGCGGTCGCATGATCTCTGAGTAACACGTAGAGGTTTCCCAAGATGCGCTGGTGCATTGTGGTGGGCGCAGGAACCACAAAGAAATCTCCATCCAATAGCTCATACCGCCGCGACATGTCCTCCGGCAGTGTCCGGTAGTCCTCGTAGGTGTAAGGGATGCGGGGTCTGATGGCGGTCATGACAGTGCTCTCCTCGGCGCTTTCATTGTGAGTGTAGCATCACCTCGCCGCCGCGGCCGCCACGTTGTAGCGCCCTGGCCGTTCAGCCCTGGTAGGAGCCAGAGCGCACGACGATGCTCTCGGCCTTGTTGCGCACCGCCATCAACAGGAACGTGGAAAGATCAGACTGCTCGGTGTAGTTCGCCGAGTAGAGCGTCTTGACCCGCCCCTCCGAGACGAAGTTGAAGGCGTCGCTCCACTTTTCGACGTGATTCCGGTCGTAGACGCCCACCGCAATGCCCTCTTCTTTGGTCACCAGGGAGAAGCACGGGATGTCCGTCATGCCGTCGCCGATGAAAATGAACTGATGCATCGGGATCCTGATCTGGTGCGGGGATACCTTCTTGTTCACAGCCAGGGGATTGGCGCGTGACGGTGGACCGATGATGCCTTTCTGGATGTGAAAGAGATAGCGGGTCTTGTCGGTGAAGCTGACGATGCGGCGCGCAAAGAGCGCATGGCCTTTTTCGTCATAGTGGAATTCCGAGGCCCAGATGTCGGTGAACTCCTGCGCAATGCGGGTGTTGCGCACCACGTCGCCGAGGCCGCTGCTGATGAGATAGAACTCGATGGCGACGCGCGGATGGACCTCCTTCGCGCAGTTGCGCAGGCGGGCGAACAGCGTCTCCACGCCGGCGTGCAACGGCAGATCGCGTCCCCACTGCGCCAGGTTCTCCCGCGTGATCGGCGGTATGACGCCACCGCGGGACTGCGCGATCATCGTAAACAGATACGCGGGGACTGGATCCCAGTCCTGACGGATCAGCGTGTTGACGTCTTCTTTCCAGAATCGCGCCGTGTCCGCGCCGAGGCGCCGCAGGTAACCTGTCGTGCTGTCCGGCGCCAGCGTGTCGTCGAAGTCGAAGATAACGGCGATGATGTCCTGCATCGCTCAAGCCTGCCGGTTCACGTCGCCGTCATGCAGATTACGGGTGCGAACCGGACACGTTGAGACCGATGACGCCGATCACGATAAGCGCAATGCTGGCCACCTTCACTGCGCCCGCGGAGTCCTTGAACCAGACAATGCCGACCACCGTGATGAGGGCGGTGCCGAGTCCCGACCACACGGCATAGGCCGTGCCGAGCTCGATGCGACGCACGGCAAGCGCAAAGCAGGCGAACGACAGCGCGTAGAAGACGAACATCGCGATCGTCGGGAGGAGCCTTGTCAACCCCTCGGAGAGTTTCATCGACGTCGTGCCTGCAACCTCGAGGATGATAGAGGCAACCATGTAGAGCCAGGCTTGCATGGGCCGTCACCACGCGCACGTCGCGGAGCGGCGCGCGACAAAGAGCGGGTCGGCATTCGTGATCGCAGCAGACATGGCTTCTCCCCTCAGTTGGCGCCCTGCTCGACGCCTTTCTGGATATACGCCTGATTATAAAGCTCCTCCCATACGTGCTCGGCGAAGCCGACCCCGGCCTCATCGAAAATGTTGAAGGTCATGCTCGCGCCGGCCGCGGCAATGGCTCGAGCGTCCTCCGGATGCCGGGAGGCAGCGCTGATGAGACCGCGGAAACCCCGGCGGCGCAGCTGGCGCGCGGCGAACTGGTTGGCCTGCACATCGGGCAGAGCAAGCAGTACGGCGCGGATCTCGTCCATGCGCAGGCGGTTCCAGAATGAGGGGTCCTCGGCATCGGCGTACAGCACGCGGCGGCGTTCGCGCAGATGGCGTTCCACTTTCCCAGGGTCGGAGTCCAGACCGACGACGCGTTCCTGCCGCTCGCTCAGGAAATCGTAAGCGCCCGTGCCGACGCGCCCCATGCCCATGATGAGGATATGCGCCTGGCCGAGCGAGATCGGTTCGTCGTCAGGATGCGGGCGGCTGGTCTCCAGCGGCTTGAGGTGCTGCTCCAGGCGCTCGAAGAGCAGGTGTGCCTGGCGATTGAGCGGCGCCGCGATAGCAAAAGAGATGGCCATGGATATCGCCAGCAGTAGCAGCCACTCCTGGCTGAGCCATCCCTTGACGGCTCCAAGATTGGCAACGATCAGGCCGAACTCGCTGTAGCTGGCCAGGCTCAGGCTCGCCAGAAAGGAACTGCGCACGCGCAGGCCCAGCCGCAGCATGATGAAGAAGAACAGAATCAGCTTGCCAGGCAGCAGTATGTTGAGCAGCAACGCATAGCCGACGGTCTGCAGGTCCGGCAGTCCGGACATGCCGATCTGGAGAAAAAATCCGACCAGAAATACCTCCTTCAAAGGCCACAATGTGTCGGATAGCTCCTTGGCCTTCGGATGGTCCGCGAGCAGGGCGCCGATCACCAGCGCACCCAGTTCGGGACCCAGACCAAGCCGGTCGAAGCCATAGCCGCCGACGACCAGCGCGAGCAGCAGTCCGCAGAGGACGAGCAGCTCGTCGTGGCCGCTCACCTGCAGCAGCCAGTGCAGCACCGGTCGCAGCAGCGGCAGGGCGAGCAGCGACAAGCTCCAGATGGAGGGGGTGGTCGATGCGGCGTATCCCATAAGCGCCACCGCCACGAGGTCCTGGACGACCAGGATCCCGATCGCCACCCGGCCGTGAAAGGCGCGCAGCTCGCGCCGCTCCTCGAGTGCCTTTGCCGCGATGACCGTGCTGGAGAAGCTCAGCGCGGCGGCCACCAGCAGCGCAATGTTCCAGTCCATGCCCGTGAGTCCGCGCAGCAGCGGCGCGAAGACGAGGCACGAGACGAGCAGGTGGATGGTGGCGCCGGCAAAGTTGTCGAGGCGCAGGAAATTCTTCAGGCGCAGCTTCAGACCGACGCTGAAGAGCAGCAGCAGCACGCCGACCTCGGCAAGGTGCTCCAGCGTCGGGCCGCCACGGACACCGAGCGCGTTGAGCAGGAATCCGGCGACCAGATAGCCCACCAGCGGCGGCAGCCCCAGGGGCCGCATCAGCAATCCCAGCGCGAAGGCAATGGCGATCCAGACGCTTTCCATCGCGTCGATTCTATCCCATGGTGGGATGCTATCGTTTCGGGCTGCGCGTCAGGAGGCGAGCGCGGTGTTCACGGCACGTTCGTAGGCCCAGAAGACCTCTTCGCCGAAGCAGGCGAAAGTGACCTCCTCGATGCCGGGATTGTCGGACAGGAAGCGGACGGTTTCATCCACCGCGATCCTGGCGGCGTGGCGCACCGGATAGCCGTAGGCGCCGCAACTGATGGCAGGGAAGGCGATGGTTCGTATGCGGTGCTCGACGGCAAGCGCGTAACAACAGCGGTAGCAGGATGTCAGCAATTCCGGCTCCCCGCGTGTGCCGCCATGCCAGACCGGGCCGACAGCATGGATCACATACTTTGCCGGCAGGCGGTAGCCGCGTGTGATCTTCGCCTTCCCCGTCTCGCAGCCGCCCAGCGTGCGGCATTCCTCAAGTAACGCCGGCCCGGCCGCGCGGTGGATGGCGCCGTCGACCCCACCGCCACCAAGCAGCGAGGTGTTGGCGGCGTTGACGATGGCATCGACCTTGAGCTTGGTGATGTCGGCGGCAAGGACGAGGATGCGGTCTCGAAGCGGATGGTCCATGCGGCGTGAACGAGCAGGGGAACGGTTGGCGATATTAGCGCACACGGACTGCCGGAACAGCTAGAGCCAGCGTCTCGCCTGCGACTGGTAGCTCCGATAGGCTTCGCCGAACTTTTGCAGTAGATAGCGCTCCTCGCGCAGCACCACCCCGTAGTGAACGACGAGCACGGCGGGTATCACAGTCAGCAGAATCCAGGCGTCGTGCAGCCACAGCGCGAACCCCGCATGCAGCAGGGTCAGCGCAACATAGAGCGGATTGCGGCTGTAGCGGTAGGGCCCTTGCGTGACCAGCGCGGTGGTCGGCTGATAGGGGTTGACGGCCGTGCCCGCGCGGCTGAGGGCGATGAATCCCCACGCCAGGAGCACGACGCCCAATATCACAATGGATGCGCCCAGGCTGCGCGGCAGTGAACTCAACCAGGGAAGGGCGGGAAGCACCCACGAAAGTCCGTAGCCGGCGAGAACCGCCGCAAGGTAAATCAGCGGCGGCGGTGCGACAACGCCGGCGTTATCCTGGCGCGGAGGCGTTTCGTTCATCGTGCTGGCTCGGGCATTGAACGCGGCGCCGCCATGGCAGGCAGGGCGTAAGCGATCCGCTGCGCCTGCAGATCATAGGCTCTGTCTATCCGCGCGGCCGGGTCGGCAAACAGATCCCCTTTCGCCAGACGGGCGGTCTTCAACAACCGCGCCTCCGCGTCAGCGTTCGGCTCTGGGTCACCCTCGGGGAGGACGTGGCAGATCTCGACCTCTGGTCCTCGCAACGCGCGACTCACCAGGATCATACCGTGGCAACGGATCGGATCGCGCTCGGCACAGAGCAGCGCAAGCCGGTACCTGCGTGCCTCGGCGAGCACCCGCTGCAGGCCGCTTCGAAACGAAGCACCAAGGACCAGCAGTGCGGGGTCTATCCGGCCGTTCACGTAAAATGCGGGATCGGCGGGTCCCGCGCCGAGCTCGGTGCCGACGAAGAGGGAGCCGATGCCACTCCAGGCCCGACCCTGTTCCAGAGCCCGACGACAGAAGGGGGGGCCTCGCCGACTGAAAGGCCGCGAGC
>JBQTIC010000023.1:0-4115 GCA_052388435.1 Chromatiales bacterium
ATTGCCGATGATGACGGGGGAAGGACCGTTTGGCCTGGTCTGGATGGCGGCAGATTCACGGTCATCAGGATCCGTGACCGCCTGGCGAGCTACGACGATCCGGGCCGGTACAAACATCCCAAAGGCACTATCGCCTGGCGCATCCGATAGCGCACCCGGGGGGAATTACGAGAGGTTTCTGCGGGACACGGCTCTGGAAGGCTCCACATAATGCAGAGCTTCTCCAGGCCTGGATCGTTGCGCGGGTCACGCCGCGAGCGGATCGCCGGGGATATGTTGGCGTTGTTCATCGAGGCCGTCCCAGAAGGCGGCCACACCGTCCAGCATCACATTGCCGTTGCGGATGAACGCATGCTCATCGAGCTCACGCTCGAAGTACAGTTCCTCCAGCTCTTCCTGGGTGTGGCGTGCGTGCTGCGCCTCCAGACGGTTATGCCAGGTGAAGAAGGCGAGCGGCAGCTTGACCGCTACGCGTGCGTTGAAGCGGATGAGGCCCTCGATGAGTTCTTCCCAGAATCCGGCTGCTGCCCAGTTTTCCACCGCATAGCTCGCTGCCTGCGAGGTCAGATAGTCTTCGCTGCCGTAAAGACGGATGAGCTCGTCGCAGAAGAACAGCGTGGCCGGAGTGCCGTGGTGGCGCTTGCCGATGTCATTGAAGCCAAGCCTGAGTTTCTCGGCGACATGGAACAGCCATTCGAAGTGCGCCGCGCGGAAGTGAAACATACCGCCCTCGATGGTGCCCTCCGTTGATACGAGTTCCGGGTCGCCTTCGCGCTCCAGATCTGCCGGTGCCGGCATGTTGCGTCCCGGGTTGAAGACTACGCCAATCTCGTTGGCGAGGATCTCCTTCGAGGCGCGCATGCCTTGCACGGAGTCGGCGTTGATGGTCTTGTGTAGTTGCGCGATCAGGAACTGGTTGGAAAACACCGAGAACTGCACGATGAAGGCCCTGACCTGCTCGATGCTCTGTTGACCGTTGCGGAACCAGGCGGTGTAGGTGTTGTTTGTGATGACGCGGTGCTGGAGCAGCTCACGGTTGATCCGGTCCTGGAAAGCGAGGAACCGGTGGGCCTTTTCCACCGTATAACCGGTCTGCCCGGCGACGATGGCTTTAAGCGACAGCGGGCTCAGACCGCTGAGGCGATGTTCCTCGGCAAAATGCTGCAAAGCAGTATCGGCGACGGTACTCATGCTGCACCTCCTGTCGTCATAAGCACGGCTTGCGGAGGTCGCGGCGCACGCCGTGTTTCGCGGCTCATCTCAACAAATATTAGACCGCCGCGGGCGGCGCAGATTCCGCATGATGTTTAACTGTGATCCGCGTCCGGTTGGTTTTCACGCGCAGCCGGTCTGAACGCCGCAGCGTTACGCATCGACGCGGCATCCTTGGCCCGAGAGGGTAGAGCCAAGCCCGCCTGACCGCCACTGTCGCCGAAGCGAGTGACCGACTCATTCGGGTTGAGCCGCCACGAGATGAGCTTAAGGTCACCTCCATCAGTGCGCGCCGCTGCAGGTCATGGGACATATCCTGGGCGCGGTGAAGTTCATCCGGCGCTTCGGCAGTACGCTCCATCTCAACGTTCTCTTTCACGTGCTGTTCCCCCAACGGCGTGTTGGCCATCGAAGGCGAGCGGCTGCGCTTTCGGCGGGGTCACCACCGACAGGGGCCGCACTGGAGATCCTCGTCGCGCGCATTCGCGAGTGCGTCGGCGGCATTTGGCCGAAGGCCTGCATGGATGAGTGCCCGACACGAAGAGCGCAAGCAAGGATGTGAGCTGCAAAGGCCGGCGCATCATTGCACCGGTTATTGCGCGTCGGGCTGGTTTTCGGGCGCCGCTCTCGCGAAAGCGGCAAGGGCCCTGCAATGCGCGTCGATCGCCGCAATGGTTGGGAAGGGCGCGAGGTCGCAGGCAACGCGCTTTGCATTGAAAACCTGCGGGATCAGGCACACGTCTGCGAGTGTCGGGTGATTGCCGAAGCAGTATTGACCGTTGGTGCCGTGGTCCCGCAGGCGTTGCTCGAGTGCCGCGAAGCCCCCCTCGATCCAGTGCCGCATCCAGATATGGCAGGCGACATCATCGGCGAAGAACTGCTCGCGCAGGTACTGCTGGACGCGCAGGTTGTTCAGCGGATGTATGTCGCAGGCGACAAGTTGGGCGACGGACCGCACGAAGGCGCGTTCGACAGGCTCGCGTGGAAGCAGGGGCGTTTCGGGGTGGCATTCTTCAAGGTACTCGATGATGGCCAGTGACTGGGTAAGCACGGTATTGCCGTCTACGAGTGCCGGGATCCGTCCCTGAGGATTGACCTTCAGATAGTCACTGCCGTTCTGCTCTCCGCTCAGCAGGTGTACGAAGCGGGGCTCGTAATAAAGTCTTTTCAAGTTCAGCGCGATGCGGACACGGTAAGCCGCAGAGCTGCGAAAATACGTGTAGAGCACTAAACCGGAAGACATGAGCGAACGTCCTGATCGATGGCGCCAAAGACGGAATGGCCCACCGCATCCAGCATCTCAATCCTCACGCGCTCGCCGACATGAAGGTAGGGGGTGGCGGGCGCGTCTTGTTCCAAGGTTTCCAGCATACGCCGCTCGACGATGCAGGCACAGCCGCGCGAGCGGTCGGTATTGCTGACCGTTCCCGAGCCGATGATCGTCCCGGCGGATAGCTCGCGTGTCCTGGCGGCGTGACTGATCAGCGCCGGGAAGTCGAAGTGCATGTCGACACCGGCATCCGGATCGCCGAAGAGCTCGCCGTTACGATACACCTGCAACGGGAGGTGCACCCGGCTGCCGTCCCAGGCATTACCAAGTTCATCCGGCGTGACAGCCACGGGCGAGAAGGCGCATCCCGGCTTGCCGTGCAGGAAGCCAAAGCCTTTGGCGAGCTCGGCGGGGATGAGGTTGCGCAGCGAGACATCGTTCACCAGCAGCAGCAGCTTGATGTGCGCCGGCGCGGCTTCCGGCCTGATGCCCATCGGCACGTCGTCGGTGATGACGGCCATCTCGGCCTCGAAATCCGCGCCCCAGCTTTCATCCGCGATCGTGATAGGGTCGCGCGGCCCGAGAAACCGATCGGAGCGTCCCTGGTAGATGAGCGGGTCGGTGAGAAAGTTAGGCGGCATCGCCGCGCCACGCGCCTGGCGCACGCGCTCAACATGGCTGAGATAGGCTGAGCCGTCGAGCCACTGGTAGGCGCGCGGCAGCGGCGCGGCGAGTGCCGGGATGTCCAGCGGAAAGCTGTCGATTGCGCGGCCGTTGTTGAGCGCCGCATACATCTTCTCCAGGCACGGGGCGACTTCACTCCAGTTCTCGAGCGCACTCTGCAGTGTGGCCGCGCACGCCGGCACCGCCACCGCGCGCTGAAGTAAGCGGTCAACAACGATCAGCGTTCCGTCGCGACCGCCCGATTTTAAGGACGCCAGCTTCATCAGGTCGCATATTGCACCAGATTCCATTGAGATGGCGAGTTGCATTGAGCCGGCAGAGAGGCACACCTCTTTGGCGCGCAAATTTCGGCATGCGCGCACGCATAACATTCTGGAAACTGTGTGTCCGGTTAAAGAATATCTGTTCGGCCTCCGCCTGGCTGACGCTGTGTTTGTCGAGGCTCTTGCGTTTATTGCCGGTGTCCCACTGGATACCGACCAGCCGGTCGAAGTCAACCATTGCCGTATCAACATATACGGCCTGCGTGGAACCCACAGGCCGCTAGAGTTGCCCGATGAATGACCCGCACGGGCTGCACTCTGTCACAGCATCAGGGTGCCTTACGTACCTGCCGCCCCTATGAGGGCGGGCGAAAGCACACGGGAAAGGCGCGGGCTAAAATCTGTCTCCGGCTGCTCGCCCAGGGCGCCGTTACTCTGATTTCCAGGAGTCGACGTAGCCTTCCCACTCCACGCCCTCGGGCGGCGGTGCAACGTCCAGCGCGTCGCGGGCGTCGATCATCACCGCAACTTCATCGGTCTCGGTGCGCGCTCGGGCGCCACCGGCGGCGAAGGCCTTGGGATGCGGCCCATGGGTGATCCCGCCGGGGTGGAGTGTCATCATGCCCGGGCGGATGTTGTCGCGGGAGAAGAACTGGCCGCGGTGGTAGAAGATGACCTCTTCGTAG
>JBQTIC010000024.1:0-11224 GCA_052388435.1 Chromatiales bacterium
CACAGGGATGTGCCGCTATCTTCGACGGCGGCAAGCCGTTGAAGATGAAGCAAAGCAAAAACCACGCTTTTTGCTTTGCGTGCTCTGAGAAGTCCAGGATGGGCTTATTCAGAGCTTCCCTAACGACTGTCAGTCCGCTCAAGGCTGCTGGACCTTAGTCCCGCAAAGGTAATGCACGCGTAAGGCACGCACCTTTCTCCCCAGGACCGCGCCGCTTTCACGGCGCACTACGGGATCGCTCAGAATCTGTCCCTGTTTCCGGAAAGCGGCTGGGCAGCGCCGGCGCGGCCGCCCACCCCGTCAGGTCGATGCACCAAGATCATTCACTGCGACCCCTGGACCTTTGCTGTTTGGACAGAGCCCGATCCATTGCCTTCATGACTACTTCTGACTATCATGTGACTATGAAGACTGTAAGAATTGCAGAGCTTAAAGCACGCCTGAGCGAACACCTGCGACAGGTGCGAGCGGGACGGGAATTCACTGTTCTGGACCGCGATGAGCCAATCGCTCGTCTGATCCCCTACGCCCGTGAGGCGGATTCGTTGTCGGTTCGCCATCCGTTAAGACGGTCACGATCCTTGCACGCGGTGCCATTGCCGCCGCCTCTCAAGATCGGCATGGACATAGTGGCGCTTCTGCTTGAAGAAAGGCAGGGAGAACGGTGAATGCCTACCTGGACTCCTCGGTGCTGCTGCGCGTGCTTCTCGGTCAGCGCGACAAGCTGAAGGAATGGAATCGGGTCGAATCCGGTGTGGCAAGCGCGCTCGTCGAGGTCGAATGCCTTAGAACGCTTGATCGCCTGCGACTGCGGGGCGGTATTTCACCGGAGGACATCGCTATAAGACGCGAAGCAGTGTTTCACCTGACCGAGGAGATCGAGATAGTCAAACCGAACGCCGCGATTCTCAATCGCGCGGCTCAACCGCTACCCGTTCCGCTCGGCACACTCGACGCGATTCATCTGGCCACGGCGCTTTTGTGGCGTGAGCGCGGCAGCACAAACCTCATCATGGCAACCCATGACGTAGCGTTGGGGCTCGCGGCGCGCGCGAGCGGCCTCCGCGTCATCGGGACCTGAGCGCAGACCGAAAACGAAACGGGATCGGAGACAATTGCGACAACTTCTCATTTGCTTTTGTCTCCGACCCCTTTTTCGTCGTTACTGGCATTCGTTGCCTGGGCATGAGACTTTTGACGCTCATCATGCATGATCCTGTCGCTCATGCGTCAACTCGCGGCTCCGGCGTATCCGGCTTCCGTATGAGACCCGTGTCGGAGTCAGTCAAGGATTGCAGTAGCTCGTCGAGGGAATGGACAGGCGGTCCACACTGTTGGCCACTACACACGTACGCGACTGGCTGCCCGTGGGTCGAGCGCCCTGCGAGGAGCGCCGAGGCGGGAGCGTCGTCAGGAACGAGGAAGACCTGCCGGCGAGGTGCATAGCGAGTCTGCGCGGCCGCACGCCAGGCGCCCACGGAGGTTTCGGCGCCGCGGATCACGACGGTCTCGGGCGGCTGCAGCCACTCCTCGAGGGCCGCCAGCAGGGACAGGTGTGCGGACGGATTGGCTTCGATCGACGGCCACGCGGCGATTAGTGTGCGCTCGGCGGCGTCCTGATAACGCGTCTCGCCGAGCAGGTGTCCCAGGCGGCCGAGCACGAAGGCGGCAATGGCGTTGCCCGATGGCAGCGCCTCGTCCGCATAGGTCTTGTTGCGCTGGATGAGGCGTTCATGGCCGTGCGCGGTGAAGAACAATCCGCCATGGTCCTTGTCCTCGAACTGCGCAATCATGATCTCCGCCAGCGAAGTCGCGAATTCGAGCAGGTCTGTGCGCCAGCGGATCTGCAGGAACGCAAGGATGGCGTCGATGAGGAACGCGTAGTCGTCCAGGTACGCGTTCAGATGAGCGCGCCCGTCCCTGCACGTGGCGAGCAGACGGCCGTCGCGCCACAGCATCGCCTTGAGGAACTCGAGCGCCCGCTCCGCGCTCGCGACATAGTCGGGGCGTTCGAAGATCCGGCCCGCCGTGGCCATGCCCCTGATCATGAGCGCATTCCAGGAGGTGAGGATCTTGTCGTCGCGTCCGGGCCACACCCTGTCGTTGCGTATTGCGAGCAGCTTGCCGCGGGCAGCGTCAATGATCGTGCCGGTCGCCTCCACGGCCACGGCCCGCTCGGCCGCCAGCTCCTCGATCGGGACGGCAACATGGAGATGCCAGCGCCCTTCGAAATTCGCGCCGCGATCCAGCCCGAAGTGACGCGCAAGCAGCGGGAATTCCTCGTCGCTCAGCACGCTGGCCGCTTCTTCACGCGTCCAGACGTAGAATTTGCCTTCGTGGCCTTCTGAGTCGGCGTCGAGCGAGGAGTAATAGCCCCCTTGCGCGGATTGCATGTCGCGGATCGCCCAGTCGGCCGTCTCCAATGCGACCTTTCTGAACAACGGTTCACCGGTCAGTTGCCACGACTCGCTGTAAAGGCCGAGCAGCGGGCCGTTGTCATACAGCATCTTCTCGAAGTGCGGGATCATCCATCGCTCGTCTACCGAGTAACGCGCGAACCCGCCACCGAGGTGATCGTAGATGCCGCCGAGCGCCATGCAGCGCAAGGTGAACGTTGCCATGTGCAACGCGCGTTCATCCGCAGCGCCCGCCCGCGCCGTTGCGGCGTGGTGGCGCAGCAGGCGTTCGATCATCGGCGCATGCGGGAACTTCGGCGCGGCCCCGAACCCGCCGAGCTTGTCGTCGAACAGACCCGCCAGTTCCTCGCGCGCCGCGTGCAGCGGCCCGGAACACAGCGTCGGGCGTCCCTCGGCCGGGGCGGGTTGCACGCGATTGAGCGCTTCCAGCACCGCCGTGTTCTGGCCGCGGATCTCGGGCAGGCGATCGCGGTAGACCTCGGCGATGTAGCGCAGCAGGTCTCGAAACGCCGGCATCCCCCAGCGCGATTCCTTCGGGAAATAAGTGCCGCCGGCAAACGGCATTTGATCGTCGTGGGTCAGGAACATGGTCAGCGGCCAGCCGCCGCTGCGCCGGTTCAGCAGATGCTGGGCGCTCTGATATATGCGATCCAGATCGGGCCGCTCCTCGCGATCGACCTTGATGTTGACGAAGTGCTCGTTCATGAGGCGCGCGGTCTCTTCATCCTCAAAGGACTCGTGCGCCATGACGTGGCACCAGTGGCAGGCGGAGTAACCGACGGACAGCAGGATGGGTCTGCCCGTCTCGCGTGCGAGCCGCAGCGCCTCATCGCCCCACGGATACCACTGCACGGGATTACCGGCGTGTTGCAGCAGGTAGGGACTGGTCTCGGCGGCGAGCCCGTTGCGTTTCGCCCCGGCTCTGGCGTTATGCGTCATGTTGATACCATTATCTCGATGGTTCTGTTGACCGTCTCCGGCATCGGCGGTTCTCCCCGATCTTGCGGCAGGCCCTGACAGCTACATACCACAACATGCGGGACCATGCAGCAGGGCGACGACCGAAGAGCAGGTGATAGAATCCCCGGCCGTCATGCTTCTCTACCCCGACATCGACCCGATCGCGTTCCGGGTCGGGCCGCTGGCCGTCCGCTGGTACGGATTATCGTATGTTGCCGGGATCCTGGCGGCCTGGGCACTTATGCGCTGGCGCGCGGCCAGGCCGGGTTCCGGCTGGCCGGCGCACGATGTCGGCGATCTGATCTTCTATGTCGCGCTCGGCGGTGTCATCGGCGGCAGACTCGGGTACATGCTCTTCTACAATCTGCACGCGTATATGCAGAGCCCGCTGTCGGTGTTCAAAGTGTGGGAAGGAGGTATGTCCTTCCATGGCGGCCTCATCGGTATCATCCTCGCCGGGGCGTGGTGGGCGCGCCGCCGCGGGAGAGGCTTTCTCGAAATGGCGGACTTCGTCGCCCCGGCGGGGCCGCCGGCGCTGTTCTTCGGCCGCATCGCCAACTTCATCAACGGCGAGCTATGGGGCGCGCCGACGTCATTGCCATGGGGGATGGTGTTTCCGCACGTGGATGCGCAGCCGCGTCATCCCTCGCAGCTCTACGAGGCGGCGCTCGAAGGTCTGGTACTCTTTGTCGTGCTGTGGCTGTATTCGCGCAAGCCGCGCCCGCCCGGCTCGGTGATCGGGCTGGCGCTTCTCGGCTATGGGCTCATCCGGGTGTTGATCGAGTTTGTCCGCGAGCCGGACGGACATCTCGGCTATCTCGCCGGCGGCTGGCTGACTATGGGGCAGGTGTTATCGCTGCCCATGATTCTGATCGGAGCGGTGCTACTGATCCTTGCTTATCGTCGCGCGGCCCCGGCCCCGGAGGCGACCAGGTGAAGCAGTATCTCGACCTGCTCGCCCATGTGCGGCATCACGGTGTGGACAAGAGCGACCGTACCGGCACCGGCACGTTGAGCGTGTTCGGCCACCAGATGCGTTTCGATCTTGCGCAAGGCTTCCCGCTGCTCACCACCAAGAAGCTGCACGTAAAGTCGATCATTCACGAGCTGCTGTGGTTCCTGCGCGGAGAGACCAACACACGCTACCTGAAGGAGCACGGCGTGAGCATCTGGGACGAATGGGCTGACGCGGCAGGTGAACTGGGTCCCGTTTACGGGAAACAGTGGCGGCGCTGGGAGACGGCCGACGGCCGCGTGATCGATCAGATGAGCGAGGTGATCGAGCGCATCCGCCGCGATCCCGATTCGCGGCGGCTGATCGTCTCCGCATGGAATCCGGGCGAGATAGACCGGATGGCGCTGGCGCCCTGCCATGCCTTCTTCCAGTTCTACGTTGCCGAGGGACGGCTGTCCTGCCAGCTCTATCAACGCAGTGCCGACATCTTTCTCGGCGTGCCTTTCAACATCGCCTCCTATTCGCTGCTGACGATGATGGTCGCGCAGGTGACCGGGCTGCAAGTCGGGGAGTTCGTACACACGCTGGGCGACGCGCACATCTACCTCAACCATCTCGAGCAGGTGGACGCTCAGCTCGCGCGCACGCCGTACCCGCTGCCGACCATGCACCTTAATCCCGAGGTGCGCTCACTGTTCGAATTCCGCTACGAGGATTTTGAGCTGCGCGGTTATCGGGCGCATCCCGGCATTGCGGCGCCGATCGCGGTGTGAGTGGCCTAATGTTTGAATATCTGTGAGTTTCAAGGAGTACGGAATCGAGTTGGGTCAAACTCAGATAACGACTGGATCACTTATCGAGGCTTGCGTAACTGGTGAACCAAGGATCGTCATGCCGGCGAAAGCCGGCATCCAGTTAATTAGACTGGATTCCGGGTCAAGGCCGCTTCGCGGCCTGCCCGGAATGACCGCTTGCAGCGTTCACCAATCACGCAAGCCCCAATAGGAATTCGCTACGGTGGATGAACATGAGAAGTAGGCCGAAGAGAACTAACAAGCCAAGAATATCGTTGATTGTGGCGCTCGACGAAAACAGGATTGTCGGCTGGGATAACACACTACCGTGGCACGTACCGTCGGATCTCAAGCGGTTTAAGAAGATTACTATGGGCAAGCCCGTCATCATGGGCCGGAAGACATTTCAGTCTATCGGCAAGCCACTACCGGGAAGAAGAAACGTTGTGTTGACTAAGGACAGATCTTTTGAGGCGCCGGGTTGTCTGGTCATCCACGACGCTGATGATGCACTCCGGATCTTATCTGGCAGCAGAGAAGTCATGGTTATCGGGGGTGGTGAGGTATATCGAAGGTTTTTGCCACTTGCTGAACGAATATACATGACAGTCATTCACGGAGGGGGCTTTTTTGGTGAAACCTCGTTCCCAAAGTACGAAGAATCGGAATGGCGGGAAATAAGGCGAAAAGAGTCGAGTAGATCACCGCATCCGTATAGCTTTATCGTGCTGGAACGACGAGGGTGAAGGCTGATTCCGGAGGCGCGCGTGTTGCGGCGTGGGGCTCCGCGCGAGTCGTACGAGCAAGCCGAACACAACTTCCGCTCGCCGCGCTGCTGTTGGGCACGGTGCTGTGGGGCCTGGCGTGGTGGCCCTTGCAGTCCTTGCACGCGCTCGGCATCGGCGGCGTAGCGCTGACGCTCGTCGCCTATGGCGCTGGTGGCGCGGTTCTCTTGCTTGCGGCGTGGCGGCAGAAACTGCCATGGCAGGGTTTCGGGCTCGTCATCGGTCTCATCTTTTTGGTCGGGGGCTACGCGAACCTCTCCTACACCGTGGCCATCGTCTATGGCAATCCGATCCGGGTGATGCTGCTGTTTTACCTCGCGCCGATCTGGACCGTGATCGGTGCGCGCCTGTTTCTCGGCGAGCGTGTCGACGGGATGCGGGCAGCCGCCGTGCTCATGGCCATCATCGGTGCGTTCCTGGTGCTGGGCGGGCCGCGGATATTGCGCGCCGCTCCCTCGCTCAATGACCTGCTCGCCGTGAGCGCGGGCTTTTCCTATGCCATGAACAACCTTGCCTATCGGTCCGCGACGGCGCTGTCTGTGACGATCAAGAACGCGGCACTGTTCGCCGGCGCGGCGCTGCTCGCGCTGCTGGCCCTGCCGCTCGCGGGCGAAAGTGCGAGCAGCGCGTCCGCAACGGTATGGCTGTGGGGCGCCGTGTTCGGCGTACTGTGGCTCATTGCGGCAACCGGCGTGACACAGTATGGCGTGACCCATCTCGAGGCCGGACGATCCGCTATCCTGCTCACGCTGGAGTTGCCGATCACGGCCGTCTCGGCGGCGTATATCGCCGGGGCGCGACTATCGGCAATGGAGGCCGCGGGCGGCCTGCTCATTGTGGCAGCAGCGTTGCTCGAGGGCTGGAAACGGCGCTAGCCCGACCGTGCGGGCGGATGAGGCCCGCTGCCTCGCCGGTGTGCCGGCGACGAGCCGGCGACGCAGGTGCGCGCCATCCTGGTGCACGCCGCGGCGGGGTTTCCCCAAGCTGAGGCACCTCAGCAAGGTCATGAGAAAAGCTCGTTCATCAAATCAAGTAGTTGCTTAGTGGCACGGCGTTTGCGCCGCACACCCTGGGCGCCGGCAGTCATAACGTGGGTACCTGTTGGAGCGCAGGAAGACTTGGGATGCTGCCGGCGCCTTCTGTCGCCGCACCTTACAGATCTCTGACTGCGCGTAACTGTCGTCATCCCGGCGCAAGCCGGGATCCAGTGGAAGGTTGGTTCTACCAGGTTACGGCTTCCGCCGGAGAGACGGGTTGTTTGGCGGCATCACTCGTTTAAATAGTCTTCAAGACGTGAACTTCTGCGGCTCGGCCAGGATTTTGGCACGCCTCACCCCCTGTACGGCAGGCGGGTGGGCGGATGAACGATCGGTGCACTATACTTGTTCGTGCAGTACCGCTCGGGTGTCCCCTCATCCTCGCTCCACTTTCATGTCGGAGACGACGATTCTTAGGCTGGCACCCGAGCCTTTTCCTCTCTCGTCCCCCTGTCCCATCCGCTCGCCCGTCAGTTATCCGCCGTCGCGTGCGTCTGGCTCGGGACGCTGAACAGTGTCCCGTCATCCAGGCGCAGGGCGCTGAGCCGGCCGCCCCAGACGCAGCCTGTGTCCAGGCCGACCACGTTATGGGAGCGTGTATCGGGGGAGGCCACAGGCAGTGTCGCCCAGTGCCCGAACAGAATGCGCGTGTCGCGGCTGGCCCGGCCGGGCACCGCGAACCAGGGCAGCAGCTTCCCTGGCTGCGTGCCGGGCGGGCCTTTCTGCTTCAGGTCGAGGCGCCCGTTGCGGCTGCAAAAGCGCATGCGCGTGAGACAGTTGGTAATGAAGCGCAATCGCGCCCATCCGTTCAGATCGTCTGACCAGCAGTCGGGCTCGTCGCCGTACATGTGGCGGAGAAACTCCGCGCGCCCGTCGCTGCGCAGCACGGACTCCACCTCCTGCGCGTGGCGCTGGGCTGCAGCGACCGTCCATTGCGGCGGCAGCCCGGCATGCACCATCGCCACGCCGGGCACCGCGTCGTGGTGCCACAGGGGTCGCTGACAGAGCCAGTGCAGCAGCGGTTCGCGGTCTGGAGCGGCAAGGATCGGCTCGAGGGTGTCTTGTCCGCGGAGCCTGCGGTCACCCCAGGCGCAGGCGAGCAGATGCAGATCGTGATTGCCGAGGATGCTGACAGCGACGGGTCCCAGTTCGTGAACGAAGCGCAGGACCGACAGCGAATCGGGGCCGCGGTTGACGAGGTCACCCACCAGCCATAAGCGATCCCTGCCCGGGTCGAACCGTATGTGGTCGAGCAGCTCGCGCAGCTCGCGATAACAGCCCTGGACATCGCCAATCGCGTAAGTGGCCATGCGTGGTATGGCGTCTAGCAAATTTCTTTGTCATTCCGGCCAGGCCTGCGGGCGCGAGCCGGAATCCAGAGTCAGTTCAATGAACGAGATGCCGGCTTTTCGCCGGAATGACCAATCCCCTCGCCCCCCTTTGGAAAAGGGGGGTTGGGGGGATTCGGCGCACGGCCACCGGCGCGACAGTCGTTCACGGATTACGCAAGGGTCAATCGTTGCCCTCAAGGGGCTGACGGGGCGCTCTAGTGAAAGCGCTGGGGAGTGGCGAGCCGGAACGGCGCGATCGGGGTGTCAAATGCCACGCCGTCATCGCCGATCATCTGGTAGCTGCCGTGCATGGTGCCGACCGGTGTTTCGATGGCCGCCGCGCTGGTGTAGCGGAATGCCTCGCCGGGCGCGAGGTGCGGATGCTCGCCGACCACGCCGGGCCCGCGCACCTCCTGCACCCGGCCATTGGCATCCGTGATGATCCAGTGCCGCGTCAACAACCGCGCGCGTACCTCGCCGGTGTTGCGGATGGTCACGGTGTAGGCGAAGACGTAGCGGTTGTCTTCGGGCGTGGACTGATCCTCGACGTACATCGTCTCAACCGAGACCGTCATGTCGTGTGGGGTCGACATCGTCTTCACAGTTCGTTCGAGAGTTTCACTGGCATGATGGATCCTGTCGGGCACCAGGCGGCCAGCCGGCCTATTGTTGCGACGGCGGGGCGAGATTGATGAACGGCATGGCGCCGCCGGTGACCTGCGGCATCAAGCCGTTCCACTTCTCGATCGCCTTCAGTTGCGCTTCGATCTTGCGCAGTTCGACCAGTTCGGGCGTGATGACCTCCTTCTGCAGGCGCAGTGACTCCGCCTCGGCGCGCGCCTGCGTCAGTTTCTGTTCGGCCTCCACCTTGATGCGATCGAGGTCGCGGCTGGCCTTCAGCGCTAACTGCTCGGCGGTCTGCTTGGACTCAATGGCCTGTATGAACTGCGGTGAGAAGCGGAAGTTCACGATGGCGAAGTCATCCACCACGATGCTGTACTGGCTAAGGCGTTCATGCAGGATGCCCTTGATCTCCTGGCGCACCTTCTCGCGCTGGGTAATGAGATCAATGGCGGTGTAGCGGGCAGTGACGGCCTTGACCACCTCCTGGACGGTCGGGTCGATGACGCGCTGCGTGTACTCGTCTTTCAGGTTCTGGTAGACCCAGTTCACTCGTGGGGGATCGACGTGGAAGTTCACGGCGATGGTGCTGTGGGTGTCCTGCAGGTCTTTGGAGGAGGCGTCGCTCTCCGTCTGCTCCTTCTGGATGCGCACGTCCATCTTCACGATGCTCTGCACGACCGGGATGCGGAAGTGAAAGCCCTCGCCCAGGACCTTGTCCTGGACGGCGCCCAGCTTGAGCAGCACGCCGCGCTGACCGGGGCCGACGATGACGAACGGATTCAGGACGAAGACAACAACGATGACAATGAGGGCGATGAGCGCGATCCGCAGCATGGGGTGTCCTTTCGCGGCATCCTCGGGAGGAACCTGACTCCGCAGGATGCCCCTGAGCAGTTTGGGGTTCATGGCCCCAAGTTAGCATAGGCAGTCAGGGGCTCAAAGCGCCGGCCGGCTGATCACGCTCACGCACATCACAATGCCGCTTTCAGCCGATCCCTGCTGAATGAGGCCTTGGGCAGTTCATAGCCAGAGTCCGGGGTCAGAGTAAGAACTGGTCGATCGATTCGCCTGCTCGGGAGTTTTTACTCTGACTCCGAACTCCCCCCCGAAAACTGGTCAACGCATCGTTGTTTAACCGTTAGGGAATCTCTGCAAAAGGCAGAGATTCCCGCGGTATACGGACGTACCGCCATTTTCAGTGACCGCTGGTCATTGAAAATGAAGGCCGACGAAAACCCCGCTTTTGGTCGGCCGTGCTCCGAGAAGTCCTGGACGGACTTATTCAGAGCTTCCTTAGCCGGGTGGCAGCACCTGGAAGAATCAAGTCTCCGTAACGACACCGGGCCCGGTCAGGCGTTATTCGCCGTACATCTCCGTAATTATGCGGCGCAACTGTGCTGCTTCTTGGGTACTGAGCTGGCCGACCTTCTTACCGAGGCGCTCCTTGCTAATAGTGCGGATCTGGTCGACCGCGATTTCAGCCTTCTTCCCTGCGCAAACACACTGGAGACGGCTACGCCACCGTGGATGCGGTTTGCCAGTCAAAGGGCAAACCACCACGGTTTCCAGGTACCTGTTCATTTCGTTCTGACTGACAACCACGACGGGGCGGGTTTTGTTGATCTCGCTGCCGCGGGTCGGATCAAGGTCGGCAAAATAGATCGCATATCGTTCAACGGTCCGATCCACTCAGACACCCTCATCCTTGAGACCATCGCCAAGGATTGTGTCCAGATCGGTCCAGTCCTCATGTGCGCGTGCCATGTCCTTGTAAGTTTCCTCCCAGGACAACTTCCTCTCTTTCTTACTTCGGAGCAGTATCCCGTCTTCGCGCTCTTCAAGAACCACGGTATCGGCGATGGCGTACTTGTCCAGCACGGATTTCGGCAGGCGTATGCCTCGTGAGTTGCCGATGGGGACCACCTTGAGATCTCTTGTGCGAGGTTGCTTCTGCATGACAGGAACCTCCTGAGTGCTGATGTATATTACTGTGATTACATGTGACTGACTGGTCAAGCCCCTGCCGGCGCACGCCCACCGTGTTCAGAGCGTGGTTATCGCGCGCTGTTACCTACCGTTAGGCTGTAGCCCGCATGGAGCCGCAGGCGCAATGCGGGGCCGGTTTGGACACGTCCCGGATTTCGCCCCGCTGCATCCGGGCTGCACGGATTCGGAGTTCGGGGTCAGAGTAAAAACTGGTAGAGAAACAGCTTGAATCGAATCTCGCGATACACTATCGAGAAACGCAAACCGGGACCACGGAGGGAAGAAAGACATACGCCTGAGCGGGAGTGTTTACTCTGACCACGAATTCAGACGCC
>JBQTIC010000025.1:0-26471 GCA_052388435.1 Chromatiales bacterium
AGAGAGGAGAGCAGTTATGACGAAGCAATCACGAGCGTTGTTGATCTCCGGAGCGTTGCTGTTGGGCGCAATGGCGCCGCTGGCCTCGATGGGCGTGCAGGTGGCCATGGAGATGGACAAGATGGAGCAGATGATCACGACGGCATCGACCGAGACTGATCATGAGGCGCTGGCCGCCCAGTACGAGAGCGAAGCGAAGTCGTTGCTGGAGATGGCCGAGCACCACAAGGCGATGGCCAAGGCATACGAGTCACTGGCAACCGGTGGCTTCAAAGGTGGTGCCGCGGCATTCGTGGCGCATTGCAAGAGGCTGGTTGCCAAGTATGAGGAAGCGGCCGCGGAGTACACGCAGCTTGCTATGCTGCACCACCAGCTCGCCGCCGAGATGACGGCGTCCAAGACGAGGGGCGCGACCACCAAAGGTACGACCTGAGACGAACTACGCGTAGTTTTCGCAGTCGAATCCGGCAGGCGGGGACGCTCGCTTCCGCTTATAATATTGGCATGAACCCGACGGCAGTTAAGCAAAGGAGCAGACGGTTGGTCGCGGTAGTCGCGCTGGCGGCATTGTTGATGCCGACGGCGCGGCTGGCGTTCGCCTGTCAGGAGATGTTCCATGGCTGGAGCAGCGTCTGCTGCTGTGCGGGAGAAGCCGCGGCCAGCTGCAGGGCGGGCCGCGGTTGCGACGCGCACCTGGCAGGCTATCAGAACGGTTGCTGCAAAGTGTCGCTGCAGTCCACGGATGCGGTACCGTCGTCGCTCGGCAAGGCGGCAACCGAGCCGAGGTCGCCAGAGTGGGTCGCAGCGATTCTGCATTCTTCCCTCCTTCCCTTGCAGACACCTCGCGTCAGCGGTGTCTCCTGGGTATCCGTTCCCATCGCGGTCAGCGGTCGTTCGATCTATCTGACGACCGCGCGTCTGCGGATCTAAGCCACTCCTCCAATCGAGTCGCGAAGTTATTGTCGGTATCGGTTCGTTCCGATCCCGAGATCTATGGTCAATCGATACGAGAGGATGGTGCTATGAAAACGTTATACAAGTCTCTCACCGCCGTAACGGCCGCAGCGCTACTCAGCGCTACACTGGTGACAACTGTCTATGCAGGCTCCCCTGCAGATCAACCCTGTGCGGCTCACCCGAGCGAGCGCTGCGCCGCACTTAACATCATGTGCTGGCCGCAGCCGCCGAAATACATGTCGTGGTTCTGCGTGCAGAGCTAAGGAAAGCAGTCCGAAGCACCGAGTAAGTCGAGCGGGCCATGGATGGCCCGCTCGGCATGTCGTGCCAACTTCGTTGATCGGATCGACCGGCGCCGGGCCGGCGAGATTGCCAAGCTTGCGGAGAGATTAACCATGCGACGCTTCCTGCTGACCTTGAGCCTGCTGGCGCTGACCGCGGCCACCGGTATCGCGGTGCTCTATCGATACACGCCGTCGGCGACCTCTGCCGGTGCGGGCAGTATCGACACCCTGAAGATGAGTGTCGCGGCACTGGCAGCGCAGGCGGGTCTCCGCGTGCCGTGGCAGGAGACCGCGGTCGAGCACGCCAAGAAACACCTCGATCCGACTTACTTCTGTCCCATGCATCCACAAGTGGTGCGTGACGAACCCGGCCGCTGCCCGATCTGCGGCATGGATCTGGTGCCGCTCGCCAGCGCCGCCGGTGCACAGACGCCGGCAGCCGCCGCCATGCCTGCCTCAGGCGAGCGGCAGATCCTCTATTACCGCAATCCCATGGGGCAGCCTGACACCTCGCCGGTGCCCAAAAAGGATCCCATGGGTATGGATTACGTCCCGGTCTATGAAGACGAGATGAACGGCGGTGCCGCGCCGGCGGGGCCGCCGATCGTGACGGTACGGCCGGAGGTGGTGAACAACCTCGGCGTGCGCACGGCACAAGTGGAACGCGGGGCCCTGGCGCGTGAGATCGAAACCGTGGGTTACGTGGGCTATGACGAATCCAAGATAGGTCACGTCCACGTGCGCACGGAGGGCTGGATCGAGCGCCTCACGGTCAACAGCGTCGGTGCGCCAGTCAAGCCCGGTGACCTGCTGTTTGAAGTCTACTCACCGACGCTGGTCACGGCACAGGAGGAATATCTGCAGGCGGTCGCGAGCGGCAACGAACGCCTCATCGCTGCGTCGCGCAGCCGGCTCGCCGCACTCGGTATCTCCGAATCCGGGATCAAACAATTGGAACGCACACGCAAGGCCGATCGCACCGTCAAGGTCTTCGCGCACCACGGTGGCGTGGTCTCCGACCTCATGGTCCGCGAAGGCATGTATCTCGAGCCGGCCACCGAGATCATGACGATCATCAATCTGGACAGCGTGTGGCTGGTGGCGGAGGTCTTCGAGCGGCAGGCGGACTGGGTCAGGGTCGGGCAGCGCGCGACGGCGCGGATCCCATCGCTGCCAGACAAGGTCTGGGACGGTGAGGTCGAGTACATCTATCCCGATCTGGATCCCACCACGCGCACGCTGCGCGTGCGGCTGCGCTTCGACAATCCCGAGGGCAGACTCAAGCCTAACATGTATGCGCACGTCACCGTGTTCGCCGAGCCGCGCGCGAACGCGCTGAGCATCCCGCAGGAAGCGCTCATCCGCGATGCGAACGGGGAAAGAGTCGTGCTTGCACTGGGAGAGGGCCGCTTCCAGCAGCGCGAGGTGACGCCGGGAATTGAAAGCGGTGATCGGATCGAGATCACCAAGGGACTGAGTGAATCCGACGAGGTGGTGGTCTCCGCGCAGTTTCTGATCGACTCCGAGGCCAATCTCACGGCGAGCTTTCAGCGTATGGAGCCACAGCAGCGGCCCGGAACCTCCGGGCCGGCCGCCGCCGGCGTTTCGCCAGGTACCCGGACCGACACGGCGGCACATGCCGAAGGCGCCAAATAGGGACCGCCGCAATGATAGAGCGGATCATCCAGTGGTCTTTGCACAATCGGTTCGCGGTGCTGATGCTCAGTGCCTTTCTGGCGGCCGGGGGCATCTACGCTGTCACGAAGACACCGATCGACGCCATTCCCGATCTCTCCGACGTACAGGTCATCATCAAGACCGTCTACCCGGGACAGGCGCCACAGGTGGTGGAGGATCAGGTCACTTATCCGCTGACGACCGCGATGCTTGCCGTGCCCGGGGCAGTCAACGTGCGCGGCTTTTCCGATTTCGGCAACTCCTACATCTACGTGATCTTCGAGGACGGCACCGATCTCTACTGGGCGCGTTCGCGAGTGCTTGAGTACCTGAGCCAGGTCACCCCGCGCCTGCCTCCTGGCGCACAGCCGGCGCTGGGTCCCGACGCTACCGGTGTCGGTTGGGTCTACAACTATGCGCTCGTCGATCGCACCGGCCGCCATGATCTGGCGCAGCTACGCTCACTGCAGGATTGGTTTTTGAAGTATGAGCTGCAGGCGGTCCCGGGCGTAGCGGAGGTGGCCACGGTCGGTGGCATGGTCAAGCAATACCAGGTGGTGGTGGACCCGGATCGGCTGCGTGCCTACGGCATCCCCATCTCCGAGATCCAGAGCGCCATCCAGGCCGGCAACCAGGAGACGAGCGGCTCCGTGCTGGAGATGGCAGAGAGCGAGTACGTCATCCGGGCGAGCGGCTACATCAAGGGTGTGGAGGAGCTGCGCCACATTCCCCTCAAGGTGAGCGAGCGCGGCACACCGGTGCTGCTGCAGGACGTGGCCGACATCCGCATCGGACCGGAAATGCGCCGTGGCATTGCGGAGCTGGACGGTGAGGGCGAAGTGGTCGGCGGCATTGTGGTCATGCGCTACGGCGGCAACGCCATGCAGACGATCGAGGCCGTGAAAGCCAAGCTTGCGGAGCTGCGCAAGGGGCTGCCGGAGGGCGTCGAAATCGTGGAGACCTACAACCGCTCCGGTCTCATTGAGCGCGCCATTGCCACCCTCAAGGACCGGCTTATCGAAGAGTTCATCATCGTGGCTCTGGTCTGCGCGGTGTTCCTCTTTCATCTGCGCTCATCGCTGGTGGTGGTGGTGAGCCTCCCGCTCGGCATCGTGGCAGCTTTTGCGGTGATGTACGCGCAGGGGATCAACGCCAACATTATGTCGCTGGGCGGGATCGCCATCGCGATCGGCGCCATGGTGGACGCGGCAATCGTCATGATCGAAAACGTGCACAAGCACATGGAGCGCGAGACGGTGACGAACGAAAACCGATTGCGGATCATCTACGAAGCCTGCCGCGAGGTGGGACCGGCACTGTTTTTCTCGCTGCTCATCATCACCTTGAGCTTCCTGCCGGTGTTTACGCTGGAGGCACAGGAAGGTCGCCTGTTCAAGCCGCTCGCCTATACCAAGACCTACGCGATGGCGTGGGCATCGGGTCTGGCGATCACGCTGGTGCCGGTGCTCATGATGATGTTCGTCCGCGGACGCATCGTGCCGGAGCACCGCAATCCGATTAACCGGTTGCTCATCGTTCTGTATCGTCCGTTCATTCGCCTGGCGCTTGCCTGGCCGCGGACGCTGGTGAGCGTCGCTGTGATCGTCACCCTCGTGGGACTCTATCCGGTGACGCGGCTTGGCAGCGAGTTCATGCCGGAGCTGGACGAGGGAGACCTGATGTACATGCCGATCACACTGCCGGCGCTCTCCGCCGGCAAGGCGCAGGAGATCCTCCAGCAGACCGACCGCCTCATCCGCACCGCGCCGGAGGTGGAACACGTGTTCGGCAAGATCGGACGCGCCGAGACCGCCACAGACCCGGCGCCGCTCACGATGGTGGAGACGTTGGTAAAGCTTAAACCCCGCGAGCAGTGGCGTCCCGGCATGACCACCGATCGCCTCAAGACCGAGCTGAACGAACTGGTCAAGTTTCCGGGCCTGGCCAACTCCTGGGTCATGCCCATCAAGACCCGCATCGACATGCTGGCCACCGGCATCAAGACACCAGTGGGGGTCAAGATCGCCGGCCCGGATCTCAAGGTGATCGAAAGGATCGGCCGTGAGGTCGAGCAGGCGCTGAAGACCATGCCCAATACACTGTCGGCCTACTCCGAGCGGGTGACCGGCGGCCGCTATATCAAGATGGACATCGATCGGGTTACGGCTGCGCGCCTCGGCCTTAACATTGAGGACATCCACCAGATCATCGACACGGCACTCGGTGGCATGAACGTTACTCAAACCGTGGAGCGGCTTGAGAGGTATCCGGTGAATCTGCGATATCCTCGAGACATTCGCGACTCGCTGGAGAAACTGCTGATGCTACCGGTGGTAACGCCTGCCGGGGCGCGTATCCCGCTCAGCGAGGTCGCCGATATCTACGTGGCCGACGGGCCGGAGATGGTCCGCAGCGAGAACGCGCGTCTGAATGGGTGGGTGTTCGTGGACACCCAGGTCACCGATCTCGGCGGCTACGTCGCCCGCGCCAAGCAGCTTGTTGAGGATCAGGTGCGGTTGCCGGCCGGGTACTCCATCAGCTGGTCGGGCCAATACGAGTATCTCGAGCGGGCCAAGGCGCGTCTCAAGGCGGTGGTGCCGATGACGCTTGCGATCATTCTGTTGCTGCTTTACCTCAACTTCCGCAACGTGGTGGAGGTCGCGATCATAGCAGGCGCACTGCCTTTCGCTCTCGTCGGCGGTGTCTGGCTCAGCTATCTGCTCGGCTATCACCTCTCGGTCGCTGTGGCCGTGGGTTTCATCGCGCTGGCCGGTGTGGCGGCAGAGACGGGAGTGGTGATGCTCGTGTTTCTCGACAACGCGTACGCCCGCCGCGTGGAACTCGCCCGGAACGAAGGCCGCAGCATCAACGCGACGGAACTCATCGAGGCCGTGGTCGAGGGTGCGCTGCTGCGCGTGCGGCCGGTGGTAATGCTGGTGGCTGCGATCATCGGGGGACTCCTGCCTATCATGTTCGGCGGCGGCACGGGCTCCGAGGTCATGCGCCGCATTGCCACGCCCATGGTCGGCGGCATGGTAACCGCCGCGGTGTTGACGCTGATTGTAATCCCGTCCGTATACCTGCTGTGGAAGGAGGCGGTGCAGCGTGCCGCGCCCGTCCGTGCACCAGCGCCCGAAGCGGCTTAGAAGGATCAGACCGCGCACGCCGGCCTTGCGGATCTCGGATCCGCGGAGCAGGGGGCGACAGCTATGCCGAGCAATGATCGCAGCACATGATGGGTCTGTGAGGCTACGCTGCTGGCGGCCTGTGGGACACGCGGAACTAGAGGGGTCTCTCGTCGTTGGCCAGCGCGATGATCGCCTGGGACAAACCTTCCACCACCTGCGCCATACGCACGTAGTCGAGCTTCTCCGGCGTGTCCAGCGCCGTGTGGTACCAGGGGTAGCGGTAGAATGCGGTGTCGGTGACCATGATCGCCCGATAACCTTCCCGCCAGAAAGACAACTGGTCGCTCCACGATATGCCCGGCACGAAGCTGAACGTGGCCAGGTATTCGGACGGGAACGGGGAGACGCTGCGGAACGCCGCCACCGCGCGCTTGAGCGCCCGGCGTGAGGCGATGTTGGAGACGAAGCCGATGAAGTTGCCACGGTCGGGATAGAACCAGCCGATGAACGGCGGGTAGCGCTGGCTGTCGGGCTCATCGGTGTAGGCGCCGAGCATTTCCAGCGCCATCATCAGGCGGATATCGTCGCTGCGTTTTCGCGCTGCTCTGGCGTATTCGCCGCTGCCCATGGCGTCCGAGTAGAAGAAAGGCGGTTCTTCATTGACGAAGGCCACCAGGCGCACGGTGCGGCGCAAGCTGATGCCCGCGAGCGCCCGTCCAATCTCCAGCAGGGCGGCGACGCCACTGGCGTTATCGTTCGCGCCGGGGCTGCCGCGCACCGAATCGTAATGGGCGCCGACAACAATGATCTCCTTGGCTCCCATTGAGCCGGTCATTACGACCTCCAGGTTCTCGCTGGTCACGCCGTAGACGATATAGCCCTGCGGCACTATGGTATGGCCCTGGCGCCGCCACTCCTGTCGGATGTAATCGGCAGCCGCATCCAGGACCCTTGGCCGCCAGACGTTGCGCTCGCCGATGTCGCCAGCGAGTCTCACGACGTGCGCGTGCAGCCGGTCAGCGAGCGGCGGCAAAGACGCGGCGTTGGTGCTGTCTTGCCGTGTGAGAGATGTTGGCTCTTCCGGCACGGGAGCGGCTCCAACCGGTGAGTACAGAGTCAACAGCATACCGGTGCCACAAATCCACAGATACATCGGGCACCTGAAGCTAGGCGTCCAGGGGACGATGCCCGGGTATGCGAGCATGATGTGAACCAACCCATTTGAAGCCGGCCAGACAACTATCCGTGCCGCTGATCGCTATCGCCAATTGGATCCAACCTTGCCTGTAAATGAGCCGTCGCAGCCGCTGCATGTTGTCCCGGGGCGTCTATATTTACAACAGGGACAGACAAAAATGGGGGGCAATGGTCCTTCCGAATCCAACGCCGGGGGCTTGGGGTGAAGATCCCGCCAGATGTGCGTAAGGAGCGGTTCAATGCAGGTCTCGGCGGCGGTCGCCTCGACGAACTGGAGTACTTCCAGTATTCGTTTCGCGTCGGCTTCAGGACCGGCCAGCGTTACCTTCAGCGGTTTCGCCGGTCGCGCGGACTCATCGACTTTCCGTTTCTTGGCAGAATCAAAGTCAGAGCGCTCTGGCGGTAAATTTTGTCGTCGCTGATAAGAATCATGTGAGGAGGTCAGGCATGAATCCGAGCGAAGTGATTAGCTTAATCAAGAGCAAGGGCATCGAAGTCGTTGATCTCAAATTCGGGGACTTTCCAGGCACCTGGCAGCATTTCAGCGTCCCGGTCAGTGAGATTACCCAGGAGGTGTTCGAGGAAGGTCTGGGGTTTGATGGGTCCAGCATCCGCGGCTGGCAGGCGATCCACGCAAGCGACATGCTGGTTGTGCCCGACCCGGAAACGGCGATGCTGGATCCGTTCACGCAGCGGCCTACGCTGTCGATGATCTGCAACATCGTTGATCCGGTGACGCGGCAAGAATACTCGCGTGACCCGCGCTATATTGCCAGGAAAGCTGAGGCCTATCTGAGGAAGACCGGCGTCGGCGACGCGGCCTACTTCGGGCCCGAGGCGGAGTTCTTCATCTTCGATGGCGTGCGCTACGACCAGAATGCCCACGAGGCCTATTACCACGTCGAGTCGCGCGAGGGCATTTGGGAATCAGGCTCCGGCACCCATGCCAATCTCGGCCACAAGCCCCGCCACAAGGAAGGCTATTTCCCGGTGCCGCCGACCGATTCGCAGCAGGATATCCGCAGCGAGATGATCCTGGAGATGGAAAAGTGCGGCGTGATCGTCGAAAAGCACCACCACGAAGTCGCGACCGCCGGCCAGGCCGAGATCGATCTCCGTTACGACTCGCTGACGCGCATGGCCGACAAGATGATGCTGTACAAATACATCACCAAGAACGTGGCGCTGCGCCACGGGAAGACCGTCACCTTCATGCCGAAACCCCTCTTCGGCGACAACGGTTCAGGCATGCATACCCATCAGAGCATATGGAAGCAGGGCAGGCCCTTGTTCGCCGGCGATCTCTACGCGGGCGTCAGCGAAATCTGTCTGCATTACATCGGCGGGATCCTGAAACACGCACCGGCGCTCTGCGCATTCGTGGCGCCGACCACCAACTCGTATAAACGACTGGTTCCGGGCTACGAAGCGCCGGTCAATCTCGCGTACTCGTCCCGCAATCGCTCGGCCGGAGTGCGTATCCCGGTATATTCGCCAAGCCCCAAGGCCAAGCGCATCGAAGTGCGCTTTCCTGATCCCTCGTGCAACCCTTATCTCGCTTTTGCCGCGATGCTGATGGCGGGTCTTGACGGTATCGTGAGCAAGAGTGATCCGGGTGAACCGTTCGACAAAAACCTCTACGAGCTGCCGCCCGAGGAACTCGCGAAGGTGCCGAGCTGCCCGGCCTCGCTGGAAGCGGCGCTGGATGCACTGGAACGGGATCATACCTTTCTGACCATGGGCGATGTCTTCACCCAGGATGTGATCGATACCTGGCTGGAATACAAACGCATGAAGGAATGCGATGCGGTGCGGCTGCGCCCGCATCCCTACGAGTTCATGCTGTATTTCGACGCCTGAGCGCATACACAAAGAGAAGACCGCACTTTAAAGTGATTGACCGGAGCGGTGGTACGGCTGTGTGTCTCCGCGCGCCGGCGGCCTTCCGCGACAAATCCAGCGAGTGCCTGTGGACCTCTGGCCGCTGGCGTCCGCCACTGCCGATGTCCAAAATGTCGGCACAGTTTGCACATTTGATGGGCATACCGGTTGCAGAATGGCTTAGCCATCCACCGCCCCGAAGGAAGGAGCCAGACGATGTTGAGGAAGCAGGGTGCCAGTCACACGACGATAATCGGATCAATAATGGCAGGTCCGCCCGCATCCGCGACGCAAAGGCCGGTGCGGGACCTACTGCTGCGCTTACTTGCCGTGGCCGGAGCGGTGTGCGCCATTGCTGCCTGCGCCACTTCGCCGCTCGGTCATTCCCAGTTGCGACTATTCTCTGACGACCAGATGGCGCAGATGGGAATCGCGGCGTTTCAGGAGATGAAGACCCAGACGCCACCGGCGCGGGACGCGGGCGTCAACCGCTACGTCACGTGCGTGGCCAACGCGATAACGCGCGAAGTCAGCGGCGGAAACTGGGAGGTCCAGGTGTTCAAGCAGGACGACCCCAATGCCTTCGCGCTGCCCGGTGGCAAGATCGGCGTTCACACCGGAATGCTCAAGGCGGCGCGGAACCAGCACCAACTTGCGGCCGTGATCGGGCACGAGGTCGCGCACGTCCTGGCCAGGCATTCCAATGCCCGTGTCTCCAGCGCCTATGCGGCGCAAGCAGGTCTTGCGGCTGCGGATGTACTCACCGGCGCGCCCAGCCCGCAGAAACAGCAGTTGCTGGCGCTGCTCGGCCTGGGCACGCAGGTCGGCGTGCTGCTGCCCTACGGGCGCGCCCAGGAAAGCGAGGCGGATCTGATGGGTCTCGACCTCATGGCAGGCGCCGGCTTCGATCCGCGTGAGAGCGTCAATCTCTGGAACAACATGGCACGGCTTGGCGGCGGGCGCCCGCCCGAGTTTCTGTCAACACATCCCTCCGGCCAGACGCGCATCAACGATCTCACCAACCGCATGCCATACGCGCTGTCACTGTTTAAGCAGGCACGGGCGCAGGGCAAGAGACCGAACTGCTCATAGCCAAGCGCGCCGGCGGCGTTCCAAGCGTCCCGATCAGGGAGGGTGGAAAGACGGACGCAGTACCTGTCACTGGCTTTCACGCGGCCCGCGCGGATGGACATCGTGCCCTGCCTTATTCCGGAACGAGCCAATCGACGCGGAAGCGCCCCTGGCCGCCTTGCGACAGCTTGCTCCACAGCCACGGCAGCACGGTCTTGAGGTCATCATCGAATTGCCAGGGCGGATTGATGATGATCATGCCCGAGCCATTGATCCCCAGCGGGTTGTCGTCGGGATACACGCACAGCTCTGTGACGAGGACACGGCGGATGTCGCCGTGCGCGAGGCCGTCATGCACAGGCCGGATCCACACGCGCGGGAGGATCGGATACCAGGCCGCGAACACCCCCGTCGCCCAGCGTCGATGACCGCCTCGCAGCGCTTGCAACATGCGTAGCGGTTCGTCGCGCAGCTCGTAGGAGGGATCGATCAGCACGAGTCCGCGACGCTCACGCGGCGGCAGCGACGCCTCGATGAGGTGATAGCCGTCCTCGTCAACGACCGTCACCTGCCCGTCACCGTGGAACTCACGCGCGAGCAGCGGTGCTTCGCTCCGGTGGCACTCTGCGACGATGATTCGATCGTGATCACGCAGCCAGTGCCGGGCTATCCGCGGTGAGCCTGGATACCAGCGCAGTTCACCGACGTTAATCGCTGCGACGGTCTCCAGATAGGCTGTCAGTGCAGGTGGGGCGTCGGGGCTTCCCCAGAGCCGCGCGATGCCGTCGCGGTGCTCGGCGTGCTTGCGTGCCATCTCCGAGCGCAGGTCGTAGCGTCCCGCGCCCGCGTGCGTGTCCACGTAAACGAATGGCTTGTCCTTGCGGCGCAGTGCCTGCAACAGCATCGTAACCACCACGTGCTTGAACACGTCGGCAAAACTGCCGGCGTGGAAGCCATGGCGGTAACTCAGCATGGAAATGCTGTGACAGGCGGGGTTCAGTCTGAGGTGAGCCGATGCAGTGCGTTGTCTGCGCGCGCGCTCATCTCCGCGTCGCCGACGGAGAAGGCTTGCCTGAACCCGGCCTCCAGATATTCACGGCCGAGTGTTCGGTTGCCGTCCAGCACATAGCGCTCGCCCATGGCGATGAGGATGCTGTGCGACGGCGCGCTGTCGCGCTCGGCAACTTCGAGAGCGCGCTCGTAGTACCTCATCGCCGTGCGGTGCTCGCGCGTGAAATCGCCGAGCGTCTCCCAGAGAAACGGAAGCTCGCGGTCAGCGTCGATCTCCTTAAGGCAATAATCGCGCAGTTGCTCGTAATAGAACTCCTCGGCTTCGTCATCCGCCTCGCTGACCGCCTGCGCGATCAGCGTCGCGAGCCGGTAGACCTCTTCGTAAACCTCTTCGGGCACGCCACGCGGCATTGCAATCGCTCGACTCGTCGGCGGTTCTTGGCACGTGATGCGGGATTCGACGATGGCGGCATTCTATCGCCAATTGCCTTGCTTTGTGCGTTGGCCACGTGTCTGGGCCGTCGTCACTCCGAGTTTCAGCACCCTCTGGTGCCTAAACCTGCAGCGGCCTGTATCTCAGACGATGGGGGTTGTCGGCGTCCTCGCCGCGGCGGCGACGCAGATCCTGGACATACTCGCCGTAATTGCCCTCGAACCAGACCGTCTGGCTATCACCTTCGAAGGCGAGGATGTGGGTGGCGATGCGGTCCAGGAACCAGCGGTCGTGGGAGATGATCACGGCGCAGCCGGGAAACTCGAGCAACGCCTGTTCCAGCGCGCGCAAGGTCTCCACGTCGAGATCATTGGTGGGTTCGTCGAGCAGCAGTACGTTGCCACCGGCACGCAGCAGTTTGGCCAGATGCACGCGGTTGCGCTCACCACCAGAGAGTTCGCCGACCAGCTTTTGCTGATCCGTGCCCTTGAAGTTGAAGCGCGCCACGTAGCCGCGCGAGGGCGTCTCATAAGTGCCAACGCGGATGACGTCCTGGCCGTCGGAGACTTCCTGCCACACCGTTTTCTTCGCATCGAGCGCGTCGCGCATTTGATCGACATAGGCAAGGTTCACCGACTCGCCGACACGGATGTCGCCGGCATCCGGCTGCTCCTGGCCGAGGATGAGCCGGAAGAGGGTAGTCTTACCCGCGCCATTGGCGCCGATGATGCCGACGATACCGCCGGGCGGCAGTCTGAAGCTCAGGTTGTCGAAGAGCAGGTTGTCACCGTATGCCTTGCGCAAGCCCTTCGCCTCGATGACCAGATTGCCCAGCCGCGGTCCCGGCGCGATGTAGATCTCGTTGGTCTCGTTGCGCCTCTGGTAGTCGCTCGAAGACAACTCTTCGAAGCGTGCCAGGCGCGCCTTGCTCTTCGCGTGGCGGCCTTTGGGGTTCGAGCGCACCCACTCCAGTTCCGTCTTCATCGCCTTGATGCGCCCCTGCTCCTGTTTCTCTTCCTGCTCCAGCCGCGCCTCCTTCTGTTCCAGCCAGGAGGAATAGTTGCCCTTCCAGGGGATGCCGTGACCGCGGTCCAGCTCCAGGATCCAGCCGGCGACGTTGTCCAGGAAATACCGATCATGTGTCACCGCGATGACCGTGCCCGGATATTGTTCCAGATACCGCTCCAGCCAGGCGACCGAGAGCGCGTCGAGGTGATTGGTCGGTTCATCGAGCAGCAGCATGTCTGGTGCGGAGAGCAGCAGCCGGCACAGCGCAACGCGGCGGCGCTCGCCGCCGGAGATCCGGGTGACATCGGCGTCCCAGGGCGGCAGACGGAGCGCATCGGCGGCGATCTCGAGCTTGTGATCGACATTGTGGCCGTCGGCAGCCTGCAGTATCGCCTCCAGCCGCGCCTGTTCGGCGGCGAGCCTGTCAAAGTCGGCTTCGGGCTCCGAGTAGGCGGCGTATATTTTTTCGAGCGTCTGTTGCGCTTCGACGATCTCGCGCAGGCCCTCCATGACATTTCCGCGCACGTCCTTTGCCGGGTCGAGTTGCGGCTCCTGGGGGAGGATGCCGACCTTGAGGCCGGGCATGGGGACGGCTTCACCGTCATGGTCCTTGTCGATGCCTGCCATGATGCGCAGCAGGGTCGATTTGCCGGAGCCGTTCAGGCCCAGCACGCCGATCTTGGCGCCGGGGAAGAAGCACAGGGATATGTCGCGAAGTATGGCCCGTCTCGGCGGCACCACTTTGCTCACGCGGTTCATGGTGTAAACGTACTGCGCCATGGCGTCGTCGTCCGGGTCCGGGAGTCTGACAGACTCTTGTGGAAAGGGCGCAATTATCCTTGAACCAGCGGAGCGGGTGAATCACCATTCAGCCCTGTTCAGACAGCGGATCAGAGAGCTGCCGGAACCTCACGCACGTTGTCCGCCGATGACATCTTGCAGCGCAGCGCGGGGATCGCCTCCTGCATTGTCATGCCTGTGACCACCCTATAATATTAGTAGTGTCTTATATTAAGATAATCTATTGAGCCTTGGTCCATGATGCAAGAATATACAGGGTCAATGGACAAACGCCCGGAAAGCATGCCTGACGTCTTGCGCCGCAACGCCACGCGGGCGACACGCCTGCTGCGCGCGCTGTCGAGCCCGCTGCGGCTGATGATCCTCTGCAGGCTGGTGGAGGGCGAGTGCGGCGCCGGGGACCTCGGGGCGGATTCGGGACTGACACAGTCAGCGGTCTCACAGCATCTTGCGATGCTGCGCCGCGACGGCATCGTCACCACGCGCCGTGACGGTCGGAGCGTCTACTACACTCTCGCCTCGGGCGAGGCGCGGCGACTCATCGCGCTGTTGCACGAGCTCTATCGCGAGAAGGGCGCGATGCGACGCAAGGGAAGTCGTTGAGTATGCGCGCCAGGGTTCCGGCGCCCGCGTGGCTGCGCGGCTACCGGCGCAAGTATCTCAAGGGCGACCTGATCGCTGGTGTCGTGGTGGCGATCATGCTCATCCCGCAGGCGATGGCCTACGCGCTGCTTGCCGGTCTGCCGCCGCAGATGGGGCTCTACGCCGCCCTGTTACCCATCGTCGTGTACGCGCTGCTCGGCACCAGCATGACGCTCGCTGTCGGGCCGCTGGCCATCGATTCCCTCATGGTGGCGGCAGCGCTGGCGCCGGTAGCGGCTGCCGGCTCGGTTGCGTACCTGGATGCCGCCGCCACGCTCACCGTGCTTGTCGGCGGCATCCTGCTCGTCCTCGGCCTGGTGCGTGCCGGCGTCCTCGTCAGCTTCCTCAGCAATCCGGTCATCAACGGTTTCACCAGCGCGGCCGCGGTCGTTATTGCCGCCAGTCAAGTCAAGTATCTTCTGGGCATCCACATGCCGCCGGGGCTGGGGTTCGTCGAGACGATGCGGCATATCCTCGATCACGCCGGTGAATACAACCGCGCAACAGCGACGCTGGGTATTTCCTGTGTGGTGCTGTTGCTCCTGGCCCGCAAGCCCCTCGCGGCATTGCTGCGCCGGATGCGGATACCGGGGCGACTGGTCCGCGTGATTACACGGACGGAGGCGTTGCTCGTGATCCTGCTGGCTGCGTTCGCGACCTGGCGGCTGGATCTGCAACAGCGCTACGGGGTCAGCGTTGTTGGCGATTTGCCGCCCGGACTTCCGGCGTTAGCCTTGCCACGCTTCGATCCTGGGCTGGCGGCAGCGCTGCTGCCATCGGCGGCGTTGATCGCGCTGGTCGGCTTCATGGAGAGCATCTCGGTGGGCCGCGCCTTCGCCGGCAAGCGCCGCCAGCGGGTGGAGCCTAACCGAGAACTCACCGCTCTCGGCGCCGCGAATCTTGCGGCAGCCGTCAGCGGCGCGTATGTGGTTGCCGGGGGGGTGAGCCGCACCTCCGTTAATTTCACGGCCGGCGCGAACACGCCGCTGGCCTCGCTGATCACCGCCAGCCTCATCGCGGTGGCGGTTGTCTCCCTGACACCGTGGTTCAGGCACATTCCGCAGGCCGCTCTGGGCGCGGTGGTCGTGCTCGCCGTGTTGCGCCTGTTCGACCTCAAGGGACTGCGCTTCGCCTGGCGCTACAACAAGGCTGATGCGGTTTCACTGCTCGTCACCTTCGTCGCCGTCCTGGTGGAGGGATTGGCGGCGGGGATCCTCGCCGGCATCGGCGTCTCGCTCGCGCTGTATCTCTGGCGCACGAGCCGGCCGCATGTCGCCATCGTTGGCCGGATGGGTGAGTCCGAGCACTTTCGCAGCGTGGATCGGCACACCGTGCGCACCTGTCCGCACGTGGTTGCGGTGCGCGTAGACGAAAGTCTCTACTTCGCCAACGCCGATCTGCTCCAGGATCGCTTACTCGCGGTGGCCGCCGAGCGCCAGTCGGTCACTCACGTTGTGCTGGTGTGCAGTGCGATCAATTTCATCGACGCCAGCGCGCTGGAGACCCTGTCGGACGTCAGGGTCCGCTTGTGTGATGCGGGCGTCACGCTGCATCTTGCGGAGGTCAAGGAGCCGGTCATGGACGCGCTGAAGCGCAGCGATTTTCTGCAGCAGCTTGCGCCCGGGGCGGTGTTCCTCAGCGCGCACGAGGCGATGCGTGCGCTCGACTGCGTGTGACACGCCCGTGTCGCGGCCAACGGTGCAATTCAGGGGCGATGTGCGCAACCGGGTTCTCTGTAGATATCGCAGCGCGGCTTGATGCTGCGCCGTCGTCGGATGATCTCGCCCAACCAGAGCGCCTCGCACAGGTCCGTGAATTACCTGTGAATTATCTGTCGCGCTGATGGGATGCGGTCGCCTCAGAATATTCCGAGCAGCGTACTTACATGGACCGCCGCGCTGCGGCCCAGTGCCGCGAGCGCATAGCCGCCTTCGAGCGTGGAGACAACGCGGTCTTCGGCATACTCGCCCGCGTAGTGCAGGATGGCCTTGGTGATCCACGCGTAGTCGCTTTCGACAAGATTCAAACTGGCCAGTGGATCCTCGCGGTGCGCGTCGAACCCGGCGGAGAAGAAAAACATCTGCGGTTTGAACGCCTCGATCGCCGGGAACCAGGCCTCGGTGACCGCTTCGCGGAACTCGCCGCCGCCGGCCCCCGGCGGCAGTCGCACGTTGAGCAGATGTCCGGATACGCTCGCGCGCGCCTTATAAGGGTAGAGCGGATACTGGAAGGAGGAACACAGCATGACACGCTCATCCTCCACGAAGATGTCCTCGGTGCCGTTGCCGTGGTGCACATCGAAGTCGATGACTGCGACACGTTCGAGCCGGTGCTCCTCGAGCGCGCGGGCGACGCCGACCGCGACGTTGTTGAAGAAGCAGAAGCCCATGGCCTGATCGCGCTCGGCGTGGTGGCCGGGCGGACGCACGTTGCAGAAGGCGTTGCGCTCGCGAGCCAAGACAACGAGATCCGTGGCCAGCACCAGGGCGCCCGCCGCCCGCAGAGCGGCATCGAGGGTGTGGGGATTCATCGCCGTGTCCGGATCGATGAGCGCCATGCCCTGTGCGGGGGCGCTGGCCATGATCTCGTCGATGTGCCGCACGGCGTGCACGCGCGCGAGATGCGACTTCTCGGCCTTCGGCGCCTCGTAGGCATGCAGGTGCTCCATGATCCCGGTGGTCCTCAGACGATCTTCGATGGCGTGTATGCGTTCCGGACACTCCGGGTGTCCGTGCATCATCTCGTGCTTGAGGCAATCGGCATGGGTGATATAGGCCGTCACGACACATCCTTTGCCGGGAACTCCGGCTGCTCGCCGCCCTCGAAGCACTATAATCGCGCAAACGCCGCAGTGGAAAGGGCGAACCAATGAAAACAACAAGGTTGGCCGGAGGGATGCTGGTCGGGACGCTCATTGCCGGGGCGGTCATCGGGTCAGGTTCGGACACCTTGAGTCCGCGCAGCACCGAAGCGCTTGCGTTCAACTGTTTTACCTGCCACGGGCCGGAGGGACAGGGCACCGGCTCCATACCACCGCTGCACGGCAAGTCTGCCGATCAGTTGCTGCGCCGGTTGCTGGAATTCAGGCAGGGCAGGGGCAACCCCACCATCATGGATCGCATCGCCAGAGGCTACTCCGATGAGGAACTGGCGCGCATTGCCGACTACATCGCCACGCTGCCCTAGCGAACATTCGCAAGAGAAACCCGACGTGGCGCACGTTTCCCGGCGTTGTTTTCTGAAGATTCTCGGTGGTGTCGCGGTGCTGCCGTCACTGGGTATGCAACCGCTCAACCGTGGGACCGCCGGTGGTCGCGTGACTGTGGTCGGCGGAGGGTTCGCCGGCGCGACATGCGCGCGGTATTTGCGGCGGCTCGACCAGACCGTCGAAGTGACATTGATCGATCCCCAGATGCACTACTATGCCTGCCCGATGAGCAACTGGGTCGTCGGTGGCCTGCAGCAACTCGATTACCTCAGGGTTAATCGCGAGCCGGTCGCGCTGGCGGGTGTCAAGCTCGTCAACGATTCGGTGACCGGCATCGACGGCAACGCCTGCGCCGTGACGCTCGCTGGCGGCGCGACGCTTGCGTATGACCGGCTGGTGGTGGCGCCCGGGATCCAGTTGCAATGGGGCAGCCCGGAAGGCTACGACGAGGCGGCAGCGGCGCACATGCCGCATGCGTGGCAGGCGGGTGCGCAGACCGAACTTCTGCGCAAGCAGCTCGCCGATATGGCGGACGGGGGTGTCGTGATCATCGCGGTGCCGGCGGCTCCGTTTCGCTGCCCGCCCGGGCCCTACGAGCGCGCCAGCCTCGTCGCCCATTATCTGAAGCAGCACAAGCCGCATTCAAAGATACTCATCCTCGATGCCAACGAGAAGTTCTCCAAGCAGGCGTTGTTCAAAGAGGCTTGGGATGCGCTGTATCCCGGCCTGATTGAGTGGGTGCCGGTGACGGAAGACGGCGCCGTCGCCCGGGTCGAGCCCAAGTCGATGACGCTTTACACCGCGCTGGGGGAGCACAAGGCGGCGGTCGCTAACGTTATCCCGGCACAAGGGGCGGGGAAGCTCGCTGCGGATGCCGGACTGACCGACCAGAGCGGTTGGTGTCCGGTCGATCCGAAGACATTCGAGTCGCGGAACATGCCGGGCGTGCACGTCATCGGCGATGCCTGCATCGCCAACCCGATGCCCAAGTCGGCCTCGGCAGCGAACAGCCAGGCGAAGAACTGCGCGCTCGCCGTGCACGCGCTGTTGCGCGGCGAGCAACCCGGCGAACCTTCGCTGCACAATACCTGCTACAGTCTGGCAGCACCTGACTACGGCATTTCTGTCAACGGCATCTATGGCCTCTCCGCCGGCAAGATTGTCGAGCTCGAAGGGGCGGGTGGCCTGAGTCCGGTGGGCGCGGAGCCGGAGTTCAGGGCGCGCGAGGCTGAATACGACCGGGACTGGTACGCAAGCATCGTCGCCGACTCCTTCGGCCGCGCCTGACGTACACTCGAGCTTGCAGCGACCGGCTGCAACTAGCGCGCGTAGCTCGCCTGCGAGCCGATGCGCTGGCGCGGATGACTAGCCGCCGGCTGCATTAATCCCGGGAAGCCTCCTTTGGCGGGTCTCGAAGACATGAATCCGGTAGCCGTGCGCCAGCGCCCGCAGCAGGGTCTTCAGCAGAAACATCCAGATGCGTGGCCCGCGCAGCCGCACCAGGGTCTCGACGACCGAAGCGGTGCTGACGAGCTGATAGCCGGTGTCGAGGAACACCTCCTCGGGGCGATCCGGCGTGTAGCGGAAGGAGGTGCCGAGCGCGGCAAGTTTCTTGTGTATCGATGCCGCGTATCTCTCGAAGAACGTGCGCGTCATCAGGTCACAGACCAGTCTGTGGCGCGGGAACAACCCTTGCAGGACGCTCAACAGTGTGCGGATGGCCTCGCGCTCCAGATACATGAACACGCCCTCGATCACGATGACGACCGGTTCGCCACTGGCAAAGGCCGCGAGCTTGTTCTCAAGCGCCTCGCCGGCGAAGTCGATGGCAATCCGGCGCAGTGGATTGGCGCAGTCCGCGACCGGCAGACGCTCATCCTTGTATTCGATGAGCTGTGGCTCGTCGAGCTCGACCCAGTTCCCGCCGCCGAGCCGGTAGGCGCGCGTGTCGAAGCCGGCCCCGATGATAACGATGAGCAGGCCCGGATCGGCCGCCAGCTCGTCGCGCAGAATGTCATCGATGATGCGATGGCGGGCGACATTACTGGCGTTCGGGCGCACCTCGTTCTTGAAATCCTCGAACAGATCCAGCGCCTGTTCGTCCATGAACAGCCGGGCATAGGTATCCCCACACACGGGAGCCGGGCCTTCGGCATCCTGCATCCGTATGCCGCAACAGTAGAACGCGGTCCTGGATATTGGCTTCATGGCAGGCGTTCGTATCGTGGGTCTACGGCATGCGGCCTTATCGTCGCTGTCGCATTCCGCCCGCGAATCGTCCCGTCACACTGCCCGATAGACGGGATTGGGTAGCCGCTATTGGCAGTGAACCCCGGGGAACCAATAGATGACAAATTAAGATATCGCGGTGTGGCAGTAAACTGGCAATCCGCTGCCCAGTCATGGAGGCGGGAGCAATGGGGTCCGAACAGATACACATACGGGGTGATTCATGAAGTGGTGGCCGTGGAGGACAGTGCTGCGGCGCGCGGCGCTGCGCCATGGGTTCCTCGATCCGTTTGCCGTAATCGCGCGGCTGCAGCGTTTTGCACAGCCTTCCGAGGTGGCCGAACCCATCGAACTGCTGCGGGCGGGGGTGGCGATGCACGCGCGCGGACTCATCAATAGCCGCGTTATCCAGAATAATCTCGACTGGGTATGGCCGTACTGGGTGTGCCGGCAGTTCGATCCGGCTGATCCCGCGTTCGTGCCGCGAGCCTTTTCTCTGACTCACATCAATCTCACCCACAGGAACTGGACGGCGGTCGGCCTGCCCGACGCAGTGGAGCTTCCGGTCGTGGACCCGCGCGGCCTGGTGACGCCGTTGCTGGACGGCTGGTCGCTGGACGGGTGGGTGCTGGGAGAGGATGGGCGCCGGCTGCTGCCGCCGGTGGTGCGCGTGGCGGAGCAGCGTCTCGACCTCGATCAGGGGCTTGCGGTAACGACCGAGATGCGCCTGAACGGATTGCACCTGTGCGTGCGGACGGACATGATGCAAACGCTGGAGACGCCGGTCTGTCGCATCCTTTATACGGGCCAATCATGTGTGGCGGGCTGGCTCGTGGTGGCGCTGCGCCCCTACAACCCGGAGGGCATCAGCTTCATCCACCGTATCAAGCTCGATAATGACCGCCGAGCCTGGCAGATCGACGAGGCGGCGCGCGCGGTCGAATTCAGCGCGCCGGCGGATCGCCATCAGGTCTCGCACTACCGGCACGGCGATGTCTGCACGAGAGTAACGAATTCCGACGAGGAGACCGAGGCCACATGTGAGGTAGGGATGGCCACCGCGGCGGCATGCTTCAGGCTGGAGCCGGACGTGGCCCGCACGATTGAAGTCTACGTGCCACTTGCCGCGGCCTCGCCAAGGCGTTCGCACACCGCCCGTGACTGGCAGGACGCGCTGCTCGATCACTGCGCCCTCGACATCCCGGACCACGGTGTCCGCTTCCTCTACGACGCGGCAATCCGCAACCTGGTGCTGCTGTCGCCGGACGAAGTCTTTCCCGGTCCGTATACCTATCGGCGCTTCTGGTTCCGCGACGCCGCCTACATGATCCATGCTCTGTTATATGTTGGGCTTACAGGGCGCGCGCGGCGTGCCCTTGATCGGTTCCCTGAACGCCAGAACGTCCTCGGGTATTTCCACTCCCAGGATGGCGAGTGGGACTCAAACGGCCAGGCGCTGTGGATCCTGGCCCGGTTTTGCCAGCTCACGGGCGAACCTCCGCCGCCCTCCTGGCACAAGGCCATCAACCACGGCGCGCGCTGGATCGTCAAGAAACGCCTCAAAGCAGCGGGAAGCGCGCCACATGCAGGGCTGTTGCCGCCCGGCTTCAGCGCCGAGCATTTCGGCCCCAACGATTACTACTACTGGGACGACTTCTGGGGGGTGGCAGGGCTGCGCGGGGCATCAACGCTCGCCGCAGCTTACGGCGACGCAGCGCTCGCCCGGGAGTATCGCCGTGAGGCGGTGGAATTCATGCGCGCGATAGAGACGAGTTTCGAGCGGGCCTGCGTGCGTATCGGTCGCATCGCCATGCCTGCTTCGCCCTATCGGCGCCTGGATGCGGGCGCGGTCGGTTGCCTCGCGGCTGGATATCCGTTGCAGCTCTTCGCAGCCGACGATCCGCGACTGTTGGATACGGCGGATTTCCTGCTCGAAAACTGCCTCGTCGACGGCGGGTTCTTCCAGGACATCATCCACTCCGGAATCAATGCCTACCTCACGCTGCATCTGGCGCAAGTGCTGTTACGGGCCGGCGATCCCCGTTGCATGGATCTCATGCGAAAGGTGGCACAACTGGCTTCGCCGACGGGACAGTGGCCGGAAGCCATCCATCCGCGCACACGTGGTGGCTGCATGGGCGACGGACAGCACGGATGGGCGATCGCCGAATGGATCATCATGGTGCGCAACTGCTTTGTGCGCGAGGAAGGTGAACGTCTCGTACTCGGCGCAGGTGTGCCGGAGGCATGGCTTACGAGCGGCACGCGGCTTGCCTTCGGCCCAACACAGACCCCCTTTGGTCCGCTGCGTGTCCAACTCCGGTCCTCGGAGGAACGGGTGACGGTCGAGTGGTCTTGCCACTGGAGGACGGCTCCCGAAGTGGTGGAGGTGCGTGTGCCGGGATTCGCGCCGCTGTCGGCCAGACCTGAGCAGCGCTACGCTGAGATCACAAGGGAGAATCGCCCATGAGGATCCTGATGATGACCAACACCTTCACCCCGCACGTGGGTGGCGTGGCGCGGTCGGTGGAGTCATTTGCGCACGCGTATCGCGAGCGTGGCCATCATGTGCTGGTGGTGGCGCCCGAGTATGAAGGCGCGCGGCGCGATCAGAGCGGCATCATTCGCGTCCCGGCGATCCAGAAGTTCAATGGCAGCGACTTCGCCGTCGCGCTTCCGTTGCTGCGCGACTTGAGCAAGGCGGTGACGAACTTCAGGCCGGAAGTGGTCCATTCGCATCATCCGTTTCTGCTTGGGGGAACCGCGGTGCGGATCTCCCGCATGCACGGACTGCCGCTGGTATTCACCCACCACACGATGTACGAGGACTACACGCACTATGTGCCGGTCAATTCGGAGACCCTCAAGCGCTTCGTCATCTCGCTGTCAACGCACTATGCCAATCTCTGCGACCTCGTGTTTGCGCCCAGCGAGAGCGTGCGCGAGATCCTCCGGCACCGTGGCGTCCAGACACCCATAGCCGTGGTGCCGACGGGCGTTTACGTCGGGCGTTTCCGGCGCGGCAGCCGCATAGGCTTCCGATCCGCCATGGCCATCCCGCGCGACGCGTTTTTGGTCGGCCATGTCGGACGGCTGGCTCACGAGAAGAATCTGGAGTTTCTGGCGCAGGCTGTGGCCGCTTTCATGCAGCGGGAAAAGCGCGCGCACTTTCTGGTGGTGGGCAAAGGTCCCGCTGAAAAAGCCATTCGCGACATCTTCGCCAACGCAAATCAGCTTGAGCGGGTGCATTTCGCTTCGACACTGCAACGCAAGCTGCTCGTGAGCAGCTACAAGGCCATGGACGTCTTCGCCTTCACTTCCAAGTCAGAGACCCAGGGGGTGGTCCTCGTGGAGGCCATGGCAGGAGGTGTGCCGGTCGTCGCACTGGATGCGAACGGTACCCGCGACGTCATCGTTGATCAGCGCAACGGCTGCCTGGTGGGAGCCGAGACCATTGAGGACATGGCGGCAGCATTGCAATGGGTGGCGGCCTGCACGCCGGGGCAGGTCAGGACGCTGCGCCTGCACGCGAGAAGGACGGCCGAGCGCTACACGATGGAGCGCACGGCCGGGCGCGCGATTGCGGCATACGGCAAGCTGGTGCGCAAGACGCGCGTATCCCGTCGCGGTGAACAGGATCTCTGGACGCGCACGCGGCGACGCATCCGGGCGGAGTGGAATATGATCGTGGGCGTCGCGGAAGCAGCGGGCACGGCGCTCGCCCACTCCGAGCCCTGAAGCCTTGCCTACTGATCAGGCGGGGGAGTCTCCGGGTCGTGCAGGGCATATGCCCGGCTTGCAATGATGGCAGTCATGAACAATTCCGCCATCGATCGTTCGGTCATCGGTGGCATCGTGGTGGGCGCCCTGCTTGTCGCTGCCATCCTCGTCGCGCTGCTTCGTCTCGACTTGCACGATGACGTGTTGCGCCTGCTGGAGTGGCTCGACGCGCAAGGATTGTGGGCTCCGTTTCTGTTCATCATGCTCATGGCCGCGGTGGTCGTGCTGCTTCTGCCCGGGGTGCTGTTCACAACCGGTGCCGGTTTCGTGTTCGGTGTAGTCCAGGGCTCCATATGCGTGGTGGTCGGTACCACGCTTGGCGCCGCTGGCGCCTTCCTGGTGGCGCGCCGTCTGTTCGGCAAACGGGCAGCGCGCTACGTTCTTGAGCACCCAAAGCTGAAATTACTCGATTCTGAGCTCGGTCCCCGCGGCTGGCAGGTGGTTCTGCTTAGCAGACTCGTGCCTTTCTTTCCGGGCAAGCTGTCGAATTACTTTTTCGGGCTGACATCAGTGTCTCTGCGGGGATTCGTGGCAGCAACGTTTCTCGGGATCATTCCCTTCTCGGTAAACAACGTCTATCTTGGCGCGCTTACCGCCGAACTCGCGACGCGCGGCGCGCGGACCGCCGATTTCAGTGCCGGCCAATGGGCGCTGTATGGAACGGGACTGCTTGTCGCGCTGTGCGGGGCCGTTTGTCTGGGCCGCATCGCATGGCGGGCGCTGAACAAGCAAACGAAGAACGACGGCGCAGCGTCATGATCGGTCGTATCACGAAGGCTCTGCGCCGGCTGCGGCGCAGGCTGAGCCGCAACGAGTGGGCGATCCGCATCTTCGGTCTCAGCAGGCTGCCTGCGCATACGGACAAGCCTGGCTTGGTTATCGTACAGGTGGACGGATTGTCGCGCACGCAATTCGAGCGTGCCCTCGAGCGCGGCAGGCTGCCCTTTCTGCGCAAGCTCATCCAGCACAAGCGTTATCGCGTCCACACGCTATATTCCGGATTGCCTGCCACCACAGCGGCGGTCCAGGCGGAGTTGTTTTATGGCGTCAAGGTGGCCGTGCCGGCGTTCTGTTTTCGCGATTACAAGACGGGCCGGACCGTGCGCATGGTCGAACCCAACGCCGTGGCGGCAATCGAGCGCGATCTGGCGCGGCAAGGCGAACCACTGTTCAAAGACGGCGCAGTTTATTCGGACATCTTCACGGGCGGTGCGGCGGAGTCGCATTTCTGCCCGGCATCGGCCGGCTGGGCCCAGGCGCTTCGGGGGGCGAATCCCTTTGGCATCGTTTTTCTAGTCATTACCAATTTTTACAGCTTCATTCGCACCATCCTGTTGCTGGCTGTCGAATTTGTGCTGGCCATAATCGACATGTTGCAGGGGGGCATCGCCGGACACCATCTTGTGAAGGAGCTGAAGTTCGTCCCGATGCGGGTCGCGATCTGCATCGGGCTGCGCGAACTGGTGACCATAGGCGCCAAAATAGACATCGCCCGCGGGCTGCCGGTCATTCACGTTAACTTCGTTGGCTACGACGAGCAATCACACCGGCGCGGACCACGCGCGCGCTTCGCTCACTGGTCGCTCAAGGGGATCGATGACTCCATCGCGCGGATCTGGCGCGAAGCGCAGATCTGCGAGCGGCGCGAGTATCAAGTCTGGGTCTATGCGGACCACGGTCAGGAACAGTCGCTGTCGTACCCGCTGGTACATGGACGCAGCGTTGAGGAAGCCGTGCGGGCGGTCTTTGCCAACGTCGACGTGACCGGCGCCGGAAGTCCGCGCGATTGGCGCGACGTGCAATCGTATCGTGCGGCGCTGCTGGGAGCGGGGCAGACGCAGAAGCTCTCGCCCGCCACGAATCAGAACGACGCGGCAACGGAAACGGCGAAGCGGCGGATGGAGGTCGCGGCGTTGGGTCCCGTTGGCTTTCTGTACGTGCCTGAAGGCCTGACCCCGGAGGACCGGGCGCGTGTGGCACGGGCACTGGTGGAGCGCGCGCACATTCCCATGGCGCTCTTCTTTGACGCGTTGGGACGCCTTACCGCGTGCACGGGCGCAGGTATTCTGCGGCTGCCCGACGATCGTGCGCAACTCTTCGGCGCCGGCCACCCTTTTGTCGACGAACTCACCGACGACCTGCATGCGCTCTGCGCGCATCCCTGCGCGGGTGACCTAGTCATTTGCGGTTGGCGCGCGGGCACGCCGCATTACACTTTCCCGCATGAAAACGGCTCCCACGGCGGCATGGGGACGGAGGAGACTCGTGCCTTCGCGCTGCTGCCGGCTGACACACGGCTGCCCGCGCGCGATCGCGATTATCTGCGGCCGCTGGATCTGCACCAGGCGGCCTTGCACCAGCTCGGTCGCAGGGAAATCACCGATGAGAACGTGGTGCGCAGTCGCCGGAAGAAAGGGCAGCCGGTGCGTATCATGACCTACAACGTTCATAGCTGCCGCGGCCTGGACGGTAAGGTTGCGCCCGAGCGCATAGCGCGAGTGATCGCGGATTACGAGCCCGACATCGTCGCGCTACAGGAACTCGACGTGGGGCGTCCGCGCACCGGTGGCGTCGATCAGGCTCATCTTATCGCCAGGTACCTGAAAATGGATTTTCATTTCCATCCGGCACTGCGCGTGGCGGAGGAACAGTACGGCGACGCCATCCTCACGCACCTGCCCATGCGTCTCATCAAGGCGGATCGCCTGCCTGGGCATCCATCCAGACCCGGGCTCGAGCCGCGTGGCGCGCTGTGGGTGGCGATTACCGTGGATGACATCGACTTGCAGGTGATTAACACTCACCTCGGGCTCCGCCGCACGGAGCGCGTTGCCCAGATGCGCGAACTGCTCGATGCGGGCTGGCTTGCGGACCCGGCCTGCCAACCGCCGTTAGTGCTCTGCGGCGACTTCAACGGCGGTCCCCTGTCTACGGTCTACCGATTGCTCAGCGCGGACCTGCGCGACGCTCAAAAAGGGGCCAAACCCGGCCGGCCAAAGAACACCTGGTTCAGCGGCTACCCAACTCGGCGGATTGACCACATCTTCGTGGATCCGGGCATCGAGGTCGTCGGCGTGGAAGTACCGAGCACGCGGCTCGTGCGCATCGCCTCGGATCACCTGCCCGTCATCGCCGAGATCCGGCTGCCCGTATGATTTAGGGAA
>JBQTIC010000026.1:0-1686 GCA_052388435.1 Chromatiales bacterium
GGCCCTCGTTTCGGATCGCCTGCGCCATGGCGGTGGCCATGCAGTGGCAGTCGATGAGCGTGGCGATGATCCCGCCGCAGGTGAGCCCCGGCCAGCCTTGATGGTGCGCCAGAGGCTGGAAGCGACACACCGCAACATCGCCCTCCCAGTAGCTGCGGATGCGAAGGCCTTGTGGATTCTCCGCACCACAACCGAAACACACTTCCCCTGGCATGGCGTCCTGGAAGCACCTCTCCTCTTTCATGCTGATCCTCCGCCCTTTATTGGCCCTTGTGTAATTGGTGAACAAACCCTTGTTATGCCGGCGGGGGCCGGCCCCGGCACGTGGTAAGCCGGGGCCGGCATCCAGTTCTTTCACTGGATTCCTGCTTCCGCAGGAATGACGACCCACCCGCTTTACACAGGCCAGCACGGATGTCGCTTTCACTGGATTCCTGCTTCCGCAGGAATGACGTCCTATAGCTCACCATTTGTGCAAGCTCCGATAAGTCACCACAGGCTGCGGTCGCAGAGCCCTCCTTTCCCGGGCGCTCGCCGGTGGCTGAATGTGCGCTTATGCCGGCCGCTCAAGGTCGGCAATGACGGCCGCCAGAAACCTTGTCGCCTCGCCGCCGGTAACGGCGCGATGGTCGAAGGTGAGCGAGAGCGGCAGAATGCGGTGCACTACCGGTTGACCGTCGGCAGCCACGACCTCAGGCCGGATACGCCCTGCACCGAGAATGGCGACCGTCGGTGGCATGACAACCGGATCAGCGTAGCGGCCGGTGAACGTGCCAAAATTGGACAATGTAATCGTGTAGCCGCGCAATTCCTCCGGCGCAATGGTGCGGTCGCGCACCGCCTGCTTGATGTGGTCGAGCCCCTTGCGCAGATCCTCGGGCGTGCGGTTGCCAACATCGCGCAGCACCGCCACGAAGAGCCCATCCGCCGTGTCCACGGCGATGCCGAGATCGATGTGCTTCAGCACCCGACGACCCACGGCGTGGCTGTCGTACCAGGCGTTGAGCGCCGGTTCGGTTCGGCAGCCGGCAACCAGTGCCCGTATGAGTCGCAGGACGACATCCGCTTTTCCCTGCCAGCCTTCGATGTCGGCATCGTCGACGACGGTCACGGCCACCACCTCCGCGTGGGCCTGTGCCATCGCGCGTGCCATGGAGCGCCGCACGCCCCGCAGCGGCTCCAGCGGGCCCACCTCTTTGAGAATGCGCGCCACCCGCTGCACGTCGGTCGCGGTGATCATGTCGTCCGGCCCGGTTGGGGTAACGATGGAGAGATCCACCTCAAGCCTGTGCGCGAGCGCGCGCACGGCAGGGGTAGCCTTAAAGCCGACTACCGGCCCTGCTGCAGCCCCCGGCGCTTCGCGCATCACTCCAGTGCCAGCGCGGACCGCCCCTACGACGCTGCCGGCATCGGCCGCTTGCGCCGCTGCGGCACCTTCGCCGAACTCCACCAGCGGATCGCTAACGTGAACGATGTCACCGGCCTGTCCGTAAAGCCGATGGATCCTTCCCGCCCGCGGGCTGGGGATCTCGACGATGGCCTTGGCCGTCTCCACCGACACCAGCGGCTGGTCGACCTTGATAACGTCGCCCGCGGCAACATGCCACTTGACGATCTCTGCCTCTTGCAGCCCCTCCCCCAAGTCGGGCAGCTTGAAGATGTCGCTCATATAAGCCCTCCCCTCCC
>JBQTIC010000027.1:0-9573 GCA_052388435.1 Chromatiales bacterium
TGGATAAACGACAAATCGCGCGCGTCCTGCTCATAAACCGAATGTCTTGTGATTCCGGCAAAAGGCGGTCGCTTACCCCACCGTAAAGAACCCTGCATCGTTTCAGTCGTCCCCATGAAATCGTCCAACCGGTACAACCGCTAAATGTAGTGTGTCCTGAGGTTTCCCGTGCCTATATATATGGCTAATGTAGCAATCGGATGGAGACTCCACAAGCCTTGCCCATCACCGCAAGCGAGAGCACAACGAAAACTAAAACTCTGCAAAAATTAAGATGTGCCGCAATTTTCAGGAGGAAGACGAGCAAGCTCTCGCAAGTGCCTCATTTTCTTTGTTGCGGCCTATATGCATGGTCTAATCTCACAACAGATAACACTATCAGGTTCCACTGTGACGTTAGACTTTAAATATATGCATCTTGGGATCGAAATAGCCCGCCTGCACCCAAGTCACCAAGAACCCGCTGCTGCGTAGCAGGCAACGATGAAACAATCTACCGACCGGCAGCGCCAGTTCGCCAGCGACAACTACTCTGGCGCCTGCCCGGAGGTGATGGCGGGCCTGACGCAGGCCAACGCCGATCACACACCGAGCTATGGTGACGATCCCTGGACTGAGCGGGCACACGAGCTTTTCCGGAAGCTCTTCGATAGCGACTGCGAAGTCTTTCTGGTGCACACCGGCACGGCGGCTAATGCGCTGGCTTTGGCGAGCGCGTGCGGGCCGCATCACGGCGTCATCTGCCACGCCTCGGCGCACATCCAGACCGACGAATGCGGCGCACCGGGTTTCTTTACGCAGGGCCTGAGGTTGATGCCGCTTTCGGCCGCGCACGGCAAGCTCACACCCGCGCTCATCGAACACGCTGTCGCCCAACGCCACGACGTCCACGCCGGCAAGCCGCGAGTGGTAAGCCTCACCCAGGCCACCGAACTCGGCACGGTGTATCGTGCCGATGAGATCGCTGCCATCGCCGAAAGCGCGCAGCGCCACGATCTCTATGTGCACATGGACGGCGCCCGCTTCGCCAATGCCGTCGCGGCACTGGATGTGCCGCCGCGCAAACTCACCGTCGATGCCGGTGTCGATGTGCTCTGCTTCGGCGGCACCAAGAACGGCATGCTCAGCGGCGAAGCGGTGGTGTTCTTCAACCGCGAGCTGGCGCGCGACTTCCACTACCGGCGCAAGCAGGCTGGGCAGCTCGCCTCCAAGATGCGTTTCCTTGCGGCGCAGTGGATCGGGCTGCTGGAGAATGACCTCTGGCTGCGCAACGCCCGCCACGCCAACCGCATGGCGCAAACACTCAAGCAACGACTGGCGTCGATACCAGCCGCACGCATCCTCTACCCATGCGAGGCCAACGCCGTGTTCGTCGACCTGCCTGCGAACGTGTGCGAAGGGTTGCACCAGCGCGGTTGGCACTTCTATAACGATGTGGGGCCGGACGGCGCCGCGCGGCTGATGTGCTCGTGGGACACCCGCGGGGAGGACATCGACGCCTTGATCGCCGACATCAAAACCTTATTGAGCTCCGAACAAGTCAGCCGTTCGCTCTAAGCTTGCCGAAGGATAACGGCCAACGTCCTGACACGGCGATCTCAAGGGCCATTCGTGCTTCGACAAGCGCAGCAGGAACGGACAATTTTGGAGCCTCTCTTGTCCAAGGGATCATGAAAATCGAGCAGCGCAAGGTCGCGCGCGTGCTGTTCGACGAGTACCACAGCGAGAGCTGGACCATCTCGTCAGCCCGCGCACGCGAGATCCATCCGGAACGGCCCGCCTACTCCTCCTACGAGATGGCGGCAAACATGCTGGCCGCGCGCGATTTCGTTGTGCTGCGCAATACTGAGCAGCCTCTCCGCAAGAAGGTGCTCGCAGACGCCGATACCCTGGTGCTGCTGCATCCGTGCGACCGGCGCTGGGAACGCACGACTTCCACGAATTCGCCGCAACTGTCCGCGGAGGAGCTCGCGAATGTGCAGCAGTTTGTCACCGACGGCGGTGGCCTGCTGGTCGTCACCGAATATGAGCACGACAAATACGGCGACAACCTCAATGACCTGCTGGCCCCCTGCGGTCTGCAGATCGAGAACACGACGGTTTTCGATCCCTCGGCCCCCCTGCACGGCAACCCAGCCTGGTTCTTTGCCGACACTGAAAACGGCGATCTCGCTCTGTTGCATGGGGTGCAGAGGGCGTGCTTCTACCAGGGCGGCTCTTGCACCGCAAGCAGCTCTGCGCGGATTGCACTGTCTGCTTCGGCGCAGGCCAGCCCCCCGTATGCCGGCCTCGTGGGGATTGCGTCACACGGCGAAGGCCGCGTGGCCGTTGTCACCGATTCGCTGCTGTTCGGCGACGAACACATCAACAACTACGATCACCGCCAGCTCTGGCTGAATCTTCTCTACTGGTGTGCGGCACCCACCTTCCTGCGCACACACGTCGAGACACCACCCTCGCCCGTCTCGCGCTCAGCGTCATGGGTTGAACTGAGATCGGCGATCGGTGAACTGCGCGAACTGCAGCGCCCCGACGGCAGCATCCCCTCCGAGCTCGCGACCAACGCCGCGCCTCTGGTCGAGAAAGTGTGTAACCAGATGCGCGCGTTGCAAGGCGTCCTCCCGCACGAGGGCGATTATCTGCGCGCCGTGGTGCAGGACCTGCACACGTGGCGAGAACGGGGATTCGCGAAACCGGATTTCGCGGCCTCGCTCGCCGCCTTCCAGCCGCAACATCATCGGCGCGACAGTCTGGAAACGCTCGTGCTGTTCCCTATGTATACGCCCAATCACTCGCTGGAGGTGCGCTTCGAGGCACTCATCATGCGCACGTTATGGCCGGACTGGCTGGCGGAGCTGGAGCGGACGCGCTTCCGCAACGACAAGTTCGTGCCTGCGCAATTGGTGGACTACACCGACGGTTACCGCAGCGACTGCGCGGTGCTGTTCCCGGAGACCGTCTCGGTACACAGCACGCCGAGCAACCAGTTCGCCACGATCTTCTGTAATCGCGAGGCGGCGCGCCTGCAACGCTACGCACAGCGGGCGGCAGCGATTGCGCGGTTGACGCTGCATCCGCAGCTCGAATGCCTTCTCGGCGCTGCCGCCCTCATCCAGGACACTTACGCGCTTTGGGATCTTGTGCACGACCGCTCGCACAGCCTGGGGGAGCTACCCTTCGATCCGTTCATGATCCGCAGAAAGGCGCCGTTCTGGGCCTATGCGATCGAGGAACTGCGCGTCGACCTGAGGACCTTCGAGGAAGCGAACCGGCTGGCGGGCGAGGGTTTCGCCTTCGCGACCTACGTCACCTACACGATCCTTCTCGACCGCATCTTCCGCTTCCCGATTACCGGCACGCGGGTGCGAAATTACGACGCTCTCGCGGGTCAATTGCTGTTTGCCTATCTGCACAACAGGGATATCCTGCTCTGGCAAGACAACCGCCTGACAGTGCAATGGGACAAGCTCGCGGCAGGGATTGACAGCCTGCGCGCGGAGCTGGCGCAGCTTTACAAGCGCGGAACGGACTGGTCGCAGATGAACTTCTGGCTCGCCGCCCACGACCTGATCGCCGAGTACGTGCGCCCCAATGTCGCCTCGCAGTGGAAGCGCGACACGAGAGCCATCACGGATGAGAGCGATCCAAAGAAGTGGATCGCACTGGTCCACGACGATGAATTCCCGCTCGGCAACTTCCACTTGAATCTCGCCAGACGCATGGCCGGCCCCGCATGATATCGCCCATGCGCGTTACCCCGCATGTCTGGCGCCTCCAGCCATCGTTGCGATCGGCCGAACTGCTACGCGGAGGACAGGTCGAACCGGCTTGTGTCATGCAGGGGGCTTTATTGAGCCTTGCATTAAGAGTGAAGTATCAGCAGTCATTCCTGCGAAAGCAGGAATCCAGTGAAAATACTGGTGCCGGCCCCGGCTTACCACGTGCCGGGACAGGCCCCCGCCGGCATGACGAAAGGCTGTTCACCGATTCTGCAAGGCTCAATAGGGGATGAGTCGGATGGTAAGATTTGTCGTCTTGCGATTGTTGCTTCTTATGGCGGGCAGTATCGCCCTTGCAACCGCCGCAACCGCCGCAACCGCCGATACTGACGGATCCGGTGATCCGCAGGCGCTCGTTCGTGCCAAGATTGAAGAGTTGCGCGCAGCCGTTCTGCGGGATGAGGCGCTCATTGGCAGCGATCCCAACCAGGCGATCGTGCTCGTCGATCAAATTGTGTCGCCTCACGTCGATACAGCCCGTTCCGGTAGATTGATTCTGGGCAAACACTGGCGTAACGCGACGACAACTCAGCGGCAGCAGTTCATTGACAACTTCCGGCGTCTGTTGTTGCGAACGTACGCTGTACACGTCAGCGACTATGCCGATGCCGAGATTGTCTATCTGCCATCGAGTCAGGCAAGTACTGACGGCAATCTCGCGGTGGTGCGCACACGCGTGACGCGGGGAGGAAAGCCGCCCGCCAATGTGGACTACCGCATGTACCAAACCGAAGATGGATGGAAGGTTTTCGATGTCGTTGTGAACGGCATCAGCATCGTAGTAACGTTCAGGTCCGCGATAGACGCTGAAATCCAGCAATACGGCATCGATGGCCTGATCGCTCGACTGATTGCGAAGAACCAAAAGCCGCTTGCGGGTTGAGGGACACCCTCCCGTAGGATTCAGGTCCGATAGAACAGTTGTTTATTCGCCCTGATTCAGTGTCTGCCCTGGGCGCTGAAACACGGATGACGGCCTACCAATAAGTCGGTTCTCTGATCAGGTGGCGCTTTCGCCGTTGCATACCCGTAGATCACGCGCCATGCAAATGGCATCCTCGATGCCGCTATAGTAGAGACGGGTCCGCGCCTTCTCCCCGTAGCCGAGGCGACGATAAAACTGCCGGGCGCGCTCGTTCCCAGCCCGAACCTCCACGTGAATCACAAACGTGCCAGCGATCACCGCGGATTCTTCAAGCCATCGCACAAGCGCCCGGCCGATACCTCTACCCTGATAGCTTCGCTCCACCGCCAACAGATTCAGGTGCGCCCTGTCTTGACCAAAGTCCATAATCGCAAAGCCCGTCAGGCGGCCTTCGGCGCGCGCCGCCAGCACAACGCTCTCGCTATACCGTATGTGCCTGGCCACGCGCGGAGCAGTCCAGGTCCACGGCAGACCATGCTCAATCAGACGGCGGGACGTTTCCGCGATCTGCGCCGCGTCCGTAAATTTCGCCAGTTCCAGGATAATGTTCTTCACAGAGTCTAGTATGGCGTCCCGGCGCCAGCTTTCACGTATCTCCTTTCGCCCCGATCCCCGTGGAAGAAATTGATATCCCTTCACTTCGAATGTAGCAAACCTGCTCCGGCTTCCGTGCCCGAAACGCATCTTCGGCGGACAGGAACTCGAACCCCAGCGCGAACCCGCCCTCACGGGCGCTGCACCGGGCCACCCGGGGGTTTCGTCCAGAACTCGGGTCGTGTTCCTGGGATTCGTATGTCCACGGCGCTTCAAGCGCTGCGCCTTGGGTCTGCGCGGCGTGAGGCTCCGCGGGGATCCTCTCCGCTGCCGTGCCTGCGCGTTTGCCACCTCTGGCCTTAGGTGACCCGCCTGCGCAGGTGACTGTGCTCATTGATGCGGCAACGCCTGCATCCCCACCAAAGCCTGTCTGGAGGCCTGCAAGCGCATTGTTCCAATCCTGATGGTTTTACCGCGATGGGTGGGGAATATCCGATCGAGAAGAAATCCGCTAATGACGAGACTCTCGCACAGAGAACACCCATTAACGGGAACACCTGCTGCGAGAGTCTCGCCGCATCGCTTGCCGTCAGGCGCCCTTAAACAACGTGGTCAGCGCCAGAATAGCAAAGCCAATCGTCACGAGCCAGAAAGCATTGCCCGTGATGATGGCTACCGGAATAATGGCTAACTTCCCGAGAATTCCGAGCACGCCGAGCACAACAGCAACCAGCCAGAATGTTTGGTTGGGGGCGTTCAGTTTCATAAACTCCTTCTCCGCTAGTTTATGGTCGAGATGAAACTACTGTGCTGCATTCAATCGCTCCGGCAAAATAACTCACGCTGTCTCGTCAGTTTTTCTCCCTTGTTTGACCATCGCACGCGTTCGAGTTGCAACAATCGGCGTTTAGATTCACGCCTTCTCCGCCGGTGCGCCCCGAAAAGTCTCCCAACTGGCCGCCGCTCGCCACCACGCGATGGCACGGAATCAGAATGGGAATCGGATTCGCCCCAGCGCCTTCGAAATAGAGTATAGGTCGTATAAACCGCCTTTCGGGAGAGGCGATGGATAAGAACCGGGGCCAGTCGGACAGGGAAGCCGCCTTCAGAGCGCCATGATGGTGAGGCGGGTCGAGGGCGGGACTCGTGAGCGACGGTGCAATGCTCTGCGTGTTTTCGGCGTTGGTTTGACGGCGGCACGACAGGCGGCCTGCCTTAAGGAATCTTGTATGGGCCCGATGTGGCGGTGCGGCGCTCGGCGAGGAGCGCATCGTCGCGCGCGCGGCCCCGCTCGCCGGCGCTTCGAGCGCGCTGCGCGAGGAGCACGCACCGCGCTGCGGTGAGTGCACAGGAAAGCGTTTGTGCTGACCCTTCGATCCTTCGACCAAAGTCAGGGCAGGCTCCCTCATGGCGGGCTTCGCTCAGAGCCTGCCCTGAGCTTGTCGAAAGGGATAGGCTTGTCGAAGTGCGAACGGCGAATCGCCGGCTCAACTGCCGTTTGTTTTTTGGAGTGAACCATGGCAACACCAATCGGAGCACATCACCGCCTCGGCGATCCGCGGGTCGCGATCGTCGGTGGCGGCTTCGGTGGTCTCGAGGCGGCCAAGACCCTTACTCGCACGCCGGCGGAGGTTACTGTTATCGATCGCCAGAACTATCACCTGTTCCAGCCGCTGCTGTATCAGGTCGCAACCGCGGGCCTCTCCCCCGGTGACATCGCCTGGCCGATCCGGAGGATCCTGCGCCGGCAGCGCAACACACGCGTGTTGCTCGGCGAGGTGACCGGTGTCGATACCAAACGCCGCAAGGTGCTGATCGGAGCCGATGCCGTCGCCTATGACTACTTGATTCTCGCGACCGGAGCACGGCACGCCTACTTCGGGCACGACGATTGGGAGCCCTTTGCACCGGGGCTCAAGCAGATCGATGATGCCACCCATATCCGGCGGCGCATCCTCATGGCCTTTGAGCGCGCCGAGACGGAGCCTGACCCCGCCCGTCGCCGGCAGCTTCTCACTTTTGTCGTCATCGGGGCCGGACCCACTGGCGTTGAACTCGCCGGAACTCTTGCCGAGCTAGCCCGCAAAGCCCTGGCCGCGGACTTTCGTAGCATCGATCCTACAAGCGCCAGGATCGTCCTCATCGAGGCGGGCCCGCGAGTACTGCCGAGCTTCCCACCAGCACTATCGGACTTTGCCCGTCATTCACTTGACCGGCTGGGAGTCGAAGTCCGTGTCGGTAATCCAGTTACCGCCTGCGATGAAACAGGCGTAGGCCTTGGCAACGAGCACATTGCAGCGGCCACCGTGATCTGGGCAGCCGGCGTGGCCGCCTCACCCGTTGCGCGCTGGCTTGGAGTCGAGTCTGATCGAGCTGGTCGAGTGGTGGTCGCTCCCGACCTCTCGGTTCCCGGCTTTCCGGAGGTCTTCGTCATCGGAGATGCTGCTCTCGTGATGGGTCAGCGTGGCCAGCCCGTGCCCGGCTTTGCGTACGCCGCCAAGCAGGAGGGGCGCTACGTCGGTCACCTGATCCATGTGCGATTGACTGCGGGCGCTTCCTTACCGCCGTTCCGTTTTCGTTACTTAGGGAATCTCGCGACCATCGGGCGCCGCGCGGCAGTCATCGACTTCGGTCGGGTACGCTTGCGAGGCTGGCTCGCCTGGTGGATCTGGGGCATCGCCCACATCTATTTCCTAATCAGCATGCGCAACCGGCTGATCGTTGCCATCCAGTGGCTGTGGTCTTACGTCACCTTTGAACGCGGCGCGCGGCTGATCACTGGACGGGACAGATAATCGGCGCAACGAAACCTGAAAGTGGAAAAGGGGTCGGAGTCAGGTGAGAATGCTTCTCGGTTGTCACCGACCCCTTTTTTCCTGTGCCAGGAGGACTCCGTGATTCGTGCCAATCCGAAGAAAGTGCTTGGCATTTGCGGAATAGTGGTGCTCTTGGGAAACGCGGCGGACTCGCGGTCAGAGATCACTGCGCTTCAACCGTATCGAAAGGTTGATAAATTAGCCGGTCATATCTCCATTGCGACGACATCGGAACTTGCCACGCTTGCGCAGAACCTTGCGGAGGAGTTCCGGAAGTATTATCCCGCCGTCGATACGCAACTCATCACCGCTGAATCGAACCCGCTTCTTGATCCGATGATCGATATCGGCTCGCTATCGCTGGTACTGAGCCATCCCGTGACCGAGCAGGACTCCGGCGCCCTTGAACGGTTGCATGGGCACCCGGTTCCAGGCGTTACGATTGCTGCCGATGCCGTCGCTATATATGTGCACAAGGACAATCCCCTCAAGCAGCTTACGCTGCCGCAAGCGGACGCGATTTTCTCGGATGATCGCCGCTGCGGATACAAGACCAGAATACTCACATGGAAGGATCTGGGTTTCTCCGGGGAGTGGGCAAGCCACGATGTGCTCCTGTTCGGTTCCGCGGAAGGGACAGAAACTTCCAGGTACTTCCGGCAGGCTGCTCTCTGCGGAGGGGCCTACAAAGGCACCCTGGCCGAACGTGCGGCGGTAGGCCTGGCGATCGAGAAGTCTATCTACGGGATCGGGTTTGCCAGTAGTACAGCGAGCACACCCGGGGTGCGGGCGGTACCGATCGCAAGGAAGGGAACAGACTCTATCGCAATCGGACAATGGCTCATTGAGTCGCACGGAATTCCAACTCCTGATACCGAGGCTTTTGAGCCGACAGCAAGACAACGTGCGCTTGGGCAAGTATCCATTGGCACGCGCGGTGTACCTCTACGTGCCGGGGAACCTGTTGAGCGCGAATTCACAGCCTGCGGTAGAGTTTGTTCGGTTGACCCTGTCCCAAGACGGACAGGCTCATGTATCGGCACTAGGTTTCGTTCCGGTGCCCGCTGGCATAGCTCAGGATGGTTTGCGAAAGCTCGGGTTAGATCGAGATTGAAGCGAATACCGCTGTTGGGGCTCCTCAGGATCAGTGGATCGCTCGGGGTCAGACTCGATCTATTGCTTGATTAGCCCTTAACCTCAGCCCCTGCTTCGCGAAGAACGCAAAGGTCGTCATTCCGGCCATGGATTGGCCGGAATCCAACCACAGGGATGTGTTCCGTCGCCTTCCCTGGCACTGGATTCCGTACATTCCCTGTACGGAATGACGGTCGCTGCGTAAGCCCCCTTTTGGCGGACAGAATGAAAGTGGAGCTTTCTGGCAAACTGGATTGCTAAGGAAGCTCTGAATAAGCCCATCCTGGACTTCTCAGAGCACGCAAAGCAAAAAGCGTGGTTTTTGCTTTGCTTCATCTTCAACGGCTTGCCGCCTTCGAAGATGGCGGCACATCCCTGTGCCGCA
>JBQTIC010000028.1:0-6473 GCA_052388435.1 Chromatiales bacterium
CGGCATCGATGACTACGTAGCCGTCAACAATGCGCGCCAGGGGATTACGGGACTTGAATGCGGGTGCCGCCGCCCCTTGTGCGATCGCTTGCCGCAAGTAGGCTTGATGCTCGCTGTAAATTGCGAACAGGTCCGGATTGACCTTGCTTAAGGCAGGGTCCTTGGTTGTTTTGTCAACGCCGAGGACTTCAGACGCCTCACGGAGATCAATCGGATTGTCCGGTGTGCCCTCCGTCTGGGCTATTACGAGAGAGGCAGCGAAACTCAATGCTACTGCGAACGCGGCAACTGCCAGGTGTCTTTGCGTTCGCAATCGACTGAGGGCTTCAAGGAAACGTCGCATAACGTATTCCCTTGAGTTGTTATGAAGTAACTATAGTCAACGATTGCGGGAGCGGGCAATCTTGCGATGCGTCGGGGTCGAATGTCCGACACCACTTGCGCTACAGGCTGTGAAAGACTCGCCGTGGCGGTTCCATTGCGCCATCATTGATGCCGTTTCCAGGGCAGGATAAGCCGGCGACTGGTGTTCAGCCTGAGAACAAGAACCGGGCACGATTGTGGTTTAGCCGCCGCCGCGCTGATAGTGACGGAGAAAGTGTTCGGCAAAGCGGGCGGCGTCTTTGCTCGAATAGCCTTCGAAGGCAAACTCCACGAGTGTCCGGGGAAGGTGCAGCGACGCGATGCGAAGGTTAGCCTGTGGAGTCAGCGTGATCCGTATGCGCTTGCCCGTGTCGTCGATCGTAACGCCATCGGTCTGCGTGACGTAGGCCACGCCAGCCAGCGCTTTGGGCAGGAGGCGGAAGAACTCGGCGGTGTCGAGGCTCATCAACTGCCGGATGGGCCCTGGATTGCTTGCAGTCACAGCACGCGGATTGAGAAGGGCGGAACCGTCACCCCCTCATCCTACCTTCTCCCAGGGGGAGGAGGGACTTTGCCACCTCCACCTTGGGGGAGGATGGGTGAGGGTACTGCGGGTTGCGATGAACAACACCGGCGCGCCGCGGCGGTCAGCCGCCGGCAACGGGGGGCCAGATCGCAAGCGTGTCGCCTTCCTTGAGCACCGGCTTGTCGCGCTCGGAGGGATAAAGGTATACGCCGTTCAGGACCACCAGATGGGCCAGCTTGCGCGGTACGTTTTGCCGGTCGACGAGCTGGTGCGGCGTGGTGTCCGGCGCGATGTCGATCTGCGTGGCGTGGTCCTTCGCGTGCGCCGGCAGATACTCGCTGAGATTCGCGTAGAGCTTGAGAGTCACCCTCATATCAGTCCGGCATTGAACCCCACAGCCTGGGTGTTGGCAAGGTAGGCCTCCATGATGCGCGTCGGGTCGTGCAACAACTTGTCCTTCCAACTCTTAAGCCGCGTCTTGGTCTGGATGAGCCCGCGCAGCACGCCGACATGGTCGGTCAGACCAAGACTCGTGGCGCCGACCAGCACATCATCCTCGAATTGCAGGTTCAGGTAGCGGAAGCGATCCTGGTCGCAGAGCTCGCTGGATTCCCCGCCCTTCGCACCCATCCACAGGCCGAAGGAGCTGGAGATGAGGCCGATGGTATCGAGCACGTTCATGTTGACGCTGCCGCGATGGATGGCGCCGCTCAAGCCCGCCATGTTGCGCGCGGCGATCTGCCCATGATCAGCCGCCGTCGGCTGGATGGCTTGCACCGAGTATTCGCCGGTCGAGAAGTCCAGTCCCTGGGCCACGTCGCCCGCCGCGTAGATGTCGGGATTGCCGGTCTGCATGTGGCGATTGATGAGCGCGCCGTGATCGACCTTCACGCCGCTGTCTTTCAGGAACTCCACGTTTGAACGCACGCCAGTCGCGGAGATGATCAGATCCGCCGGCAGCGCCGTGCCGTTGTCGAGTTTTACGTTAAAGCGGTGAGCCCCCTTCGCGGCTTCGATCGCGGTGACTTTGGTGGAGGTATAGACCTTGACGCCTTTCGTCTCGCACCAGCGCTTAATCATATTGCCGGCAATGTTGTTCATCATGCGCGGCACCATGCGATCGGCCATCTCGACAACGGTCAGGTCCACGCCGCGCTTGGCGAGCGCCTCGAGGATAATGCAGCCGATAAACCCGGCGCCCATCAGGACAACCTTGGCGCCCGGCGTCGCCCCGTTGGCGATGTGGCGACTGTCCTCCAGCGTCCAGCACGGATAGACGCCGGGCAGATCGACACCGGGTATGGGCGGGGAGATGGGCCGCGAACCGGTGGCGACGAGGAGCTTGTCATAGGCGAGCTCACCGCCGCCCGCCAGCCGCAGCTTTTTCGCCGCGCTGTCGACGGCTGTCACCTTGTCGATGCGTACATCGATCTGCCGCCGCTCAAAATGCTGCGGGTCCTTGCGCAGGTAGGTGCCGACCTCATTGACCTTCTTGCTGAGGTAGTAGGGCAGGGCCATGCGCGAGTAGGGCGGTTCCGGTTCATCGCCCACGATGGTAACACTGGCAGTCGGATTGAGCTTGCGCAGGGTCTCTGCCGCGATTACGCCGGCCGGGCCGGCGCCAATGATGACATGCCGCATATCAACACTCCCGGTTCGTTCGATACTCTTCGCAGTGAGTGGCAGCGTTCTCGCTGGCCGCCGCACTGATCGGGCACGCGATTTCGCAGCGGTCCCGGATGGTCTGCGTCTTACGGCGGCGCGCCTGCCTGACTTCGCCTTCCGCTGCCGACTGACGCGGCGGCGGGATCTGAAGGTTGCCTTCTTGCGGCCCCTGGGCTGAAGTTTTCTGCGCCGGGCGATGGCTGGCTTGCGCTTCGCTGCCTTCTTGCGGGGCTTCGATGAGACGTCACGCGCGCCTGCTCGCAGGCGGCGCTTTCGGCTCGCCTTCGCCGTCACTTTCTTCTTCTTGCGGCGCGCCGCCATTCAGATTTGGGTTACCTCACCCGCCTCGCCGATTACGGCGGCGGGGCGGGTAACTCCCCTTCCGCTACCGGATTACAAACCAAGCCGTGCCTGGGTCGCCTTGGTCGGGGTGCCCTCCGGCGTCCAGCCACGGACCTTGTAGTACTCCGGCAGCATCTTGCGCAGGTCGTTGGTCTTGCCCTTGGCCGGGCCGGTCTTTGCCGGCTCGGAGAGCAGGCGCTTCGGCAGCGTGTCGTCCTTGGCGGTGAAGCCGGCGGCGTTGTTGAACATGCGCTCCATGTTCCAGATACGCTCCCCGACCTCCAGCAGCTTCTCGACCGACCAGTCGCCGTCGCAGGCGGCGGCGATCTGCGGCTGGATGTCGTTCAGCGTCCACGCGAAAGTGGTGAAGACACACAGGCCGCTCGAGTCCACCACTGCAGTGGCATCCTGGAAGGCCTTGACCAGATCCGCTTTGCCATCGGTGACCAGCGGGTCGGTCTTGACCGGGATACCGAGCACCTCGGAAGCCACGGTATAACCTCGCAGATGGCAGGCGCCGCGGTTGGCTGTGGCGTAGGCGAGGCCCATACCCTGGATGCCGCGCGGGTCGTAGGCCGGGAACTCCTGGCCCTTCACCGTCATCGACAGTTCGGGATGGCCATACTTCTCGCACAGGCGTTTGGACCCGAGCCCCAGTTCGAGGCCGAAGCCCTCGCCGCGAGCAGTCAGCTCGGACACCTTCGTCAGCGCCTCGGCGGAGCCAAACTTCAGCTCGATACCGCCGGTCTCCTCCTTGGTGAGTATGCCCATCTCGTAGAGTTCCATGGCCGCTGCGACGGTGGAGCCGAAGGAGATCGGATCCAGCCCGTCCTCGTTGCAGAGGAAGTTGGCGTAGGTCAGCGCATCGAGATCGGAGACGCCGGTGTCGTTGCCCAGCGCCCAGGCCGCTTCGTATTCCAGGCCGCCGGAGGCGCCCCAGTATTTCGGGGAGTTGACGATGGTGTAGTGGTTTTTGTCGATAACCGAGATGCGCCCGCAGGCGATGGTACAGGCGAAGCACGCGGCATTGGTGACGAGGTTGGCCTTGCCGTCGCTCGGGCGCGGCTCGTGCATGGCCTCGCCAGAGATCTTGCTGGCGCCCTCGAACTGCACCTCGCGCATGTTGCGGGTCGGCGAGGCGCCAATCTCGTTGATGACATTCATCAGAACCTGGGTGCCGTACTTCGGCAGGCCCTGGCCGGTAACGGCGTTCTCCGCCAGCACCTTCTTGCCGGCATTGACCGCCTTCAAGAACTCCATCGGGTTCTTGATATTACCGACGCCCTTGGTGCCGCGCACGACCAGCGCCTTCAGGTTCTTCGATGCCATGACTGTGCCGACGCCCGAGCGGCCGGCGGCGCGGTGCAGGTCGTTGACGATGGCAGCATAGAGGCAGCCATTCTCTGCGGCGCGGCCGACCGCGGCGATGCGGATAAGCGGATCCTGATGCTTCTTGTGCAGGATGTGGTCGGCGTCCCAGATGGACTTGCCCCAGATGTCCTTGGCATCCATCAGTTCGGCGTGGTCGTTCTCGATGTAGAGGTAGACCGGCCTGGGGGCCTTGCCTTCGAAGATGATCATGTCCCAGCCGGCGCTCTTGATCTCCGCGCCGATGAAGCCGCCGGAGTTCGAGCAGGCGATGGCTCCGGTCAGCGGTCCCTTGGTAACCACCGAATAACGACCGCCCGTGGAGGCCATGGTGCCGGTCAGCGGTCCCGTGGTCATGATGAGCTTGTTGCCGGGCGACAGCGGATCGACTTTGGGGTCGATCTCCTCGACCAGGTATTTGCTCGCAAGGCCGCGCTGGCCAAGGTACTGGTTGGCCCACTCCATATTCAATGGTTCGCGCTTGATGGAACCGGTGGTCAGGTTCACGCGCATGACATTTCTTGTCCATGCCATAAGTAGTTCCTCCTCCGCTGTGCCTAAGCGTTGGCGCCGAGGGACTTTTGCGCGTGGGCGCGCATGCGGTCCAGCCCGGTTTGGTCGATATCGACGTAAGTGATGGCGCCGGTGGGACAAGCTGCCGCGCACCAGGGGTCGCCGCCGCAGAGGTCACATTTGATGACCTTGCCGGTGTCGTGGTTGTAGTTCACGGTGCCGAAGGGGCAGGCGATCGTGCAGACCTTGCAGCCCACGCACACGTCTTCGAGCACATCCTTCGAGCCCGTCTTGGGGTTGATGACAATCGCCTCCACGGGGCAGGCATGCAGGCACCAGGCCTCGGCGCACTGCGTGCAGGTGTAGGGGGCGAACCGACCCTCGTCGTGGAAGTTGAACACCTTGATGCGGGATTTCGAAGGGTTAAAGACCTGCTCGTTCTCGTAGGAGCAGGCCATCTCACACTGCAGGCAGCCTGTGCACTTCTCAGGCTCCAGTTTCAGCGCTCTAAGCATGATTTTCCTGACCTCCAGAGTTCCGGATGGCTCCGCCGTCGCGGCAGCCACTGCCCGTCTTTCTCATTGCCTGCGGCGTTCGCCGCGGCCGCCCGTGCGCCATCTGGCACACCGGCGCATATGCAGCGCCGTAAATATATACCTCAAGGATTGAATGAGAAAGGTAAAAGTCAAGGTGACGACCTGGCATGGTGCTTGCCCGCGCGCAAGATGATTTTCTGCTGCAATCTGCAACATGCCGCAGTGCACAAGGAGCAGCGGAGAGAGGTGCGCTACGCCCACGCCACAACAGCCCCCGGCTGTTACCGCGCATCGGCAGCGCACGCTGCCCCGGCTCATCAGCGTTCAGGGTGAGGCTTTGTTGTCGGCGCGGTATCGCCGGGCTGCTGCTGGACGGCCCAGCCCGGCGGCGCCGCTGGTCATTTCGGTCCGAGACTTCCCTCGGCGATCTTGTCGCAGGTACCCTTCGGTATATAGATCCAGGCGTCGCCCTGCGCGTCGGTCTGCGTGGTGCCGGCGCAGGAGTTGCTCGCCGTGAAGCAGTCGTTCTGACCCGCCTTCGCGACGCCATAGCACTTCTCGTAGTCGTAGGTCGGCTTCTCCGGATGGACCTGCGCCTGGACAAGCGCGGTGACGGCGAGCGTGGCTGCAGTGGCCGCGGCGGTGCGGGTGAAGAGTGTTTTGGTGTTCATGGTGCCTCCTGTTGCAGTTGATGGTTAAACAGCACTAAGTGCGTGGCAGGGATGGGCCGCCGATACCGACGCATGGGTTATCCCCGGTCGGCTTCATAGCGTCACCCGTACGCCCAGCAGAAACACTTGTCCGTCGAACTGGTCCCGATCACTGGTGCCGCCTTCGTTCTCAAAGTCGTAGAGGTAGACAGCCCCGTAGAGGCGGACCTTGGTGTTCAATCGATACGACGCACCGAACTGGACGGCGCTTAGTTCATCCTCGCCCGCCGTGAAGGGGTCGCCTTCACTCTGTGCGGACTGATAGAAGGCGCCCAGGGTCCACGGACCATTGTTGTAGTTGACGCTGAACGCGTAGCCGTAAGCCGCCGAGCTGAAACGGCCGTCCGGCGCGAGACCGGTGTCGCCGTTGGAGGTGAAACTTGCACCGAATGTCAGGTCATCATCGTAGGTGAAAGAAGCGCCCGCGCTGACAGAATGCAGGTCGTCCGA
>JBQTIC010000029.1:0-44384 GCA_052388435.1 Chromatiales bacterium
GGACTTCTCAGAGCACGCAAAGCAAAAAGCGTGGTTTTTGCTTTGCTTCATCTTCAACGGCTTGCAGCCTTCGAAGATGGCGGCACATCCCTGTGCCGCAGGAACCTCTGACTTAATCAGAGGTTCCTTAGGCGACACGGACTCTACCCGCTCAAGGGTGGAATGGGCCCGGCAGGATTCGAACCTGCGACCAAGGGATTATGAGTCCCCTGCTCTAACCGGCTGAGCTACAGGCCCCGAAAACATGAAGGTATCACCGTGTCCCCTCCCCCTTGCAGGAGGAGGTTAGGGTGGGGGTAGAACTCTCACGGCCCGCTTCGCCGTTCGACCCCGTCCCAACCTTCCCCTTCCGGGGGGAAGGAGTAAGACGAACAAGGAGCGCGGCGGAGCTTCTAGTCGAGGAAGGTGCGGAGCTGCTCGGAGCGCGACGGGTGGCGCAGCTTGCGCAGCGCCTTGGCCTCGATCTGGCGGATGCGCTCGCGCGTGACGTCGAACTGTTTGCCGACCTCCTCGAGCGTGTGGTCGGTGTTCATGTCGATGCCGAAGCGCATGCGCAACACCTTGGCCTCCCGAGGCGTGAGGCTCTCGAGCACGTCGTTCACGATCTTCCGCAGCCCTTCCATGGTGGCGAAGTCTACCGGGATCTGCGTGTTCTGGTCTTCGATGAAGTCGCCCAGATGGGAATCCTCGTCATCCCCGATCGGTGTCTCCATTGAGATCGGCTCCTTGGCGATCTTGATCACCTTGCTCACCTTCTCTTCCGGCATCTCCATCTTTTCCGCAAGTTCGTCCGGCGTCGGGTCGCGGCCCTTCTCCTGCAGGATCTGGCGCGAGATGCGATTCAGCTTGTTGATCGTCTCGATCATGTGCACCGGGATGCGGATGGTGCGCGCCTGATCGGCGATGGAGCGCGTGATGGCCTGGCGGATCCACCACGTCGCATAGGTCGAGAACTTGTAGCCGCGACGGTATTCAAACTTGTCCACCGCCTTCATCAAACCGATGTTGCCCTCCTGGATGAGATCGAGGAACAGCAGACCGCGGTTCGTGTACTTCTTCGCGATCGAGATCACCAGTCGCAGGTTGGCCTCCACCATCTCCTTCTTCGCGCGGCGGGCCTTGGCCTCCCCGATCGAGAGGCGGCGGTTCACGTCCTTGATCTCGCTGATGGTGAGGCCGGTGCCCGTCGCGAGGGTGGCGAGACGCTTCTGCACGGCGACGACGTCCGCCTCGCGGTTCTTGAGCGCCGTATTGTAGGGGTGCCGCGCCTTGGTGATCTTTTTCACCCAACGGATGTCGGCTTCATGGTCCACGAAGGCGGTGATGAAGTCCCTGCGCGGCATGCCGGCCTGCCGGCAGCAGATGTCCATGATCATCCGTTCGTGATCGCGGATGCGGTCAACCACGTGCCGCACGTGCGCGGTCATGGCGTCGACCAGCTTTGGCGCGACCTTGAACTCCAGGAACGCGGCCGCGAGATCGTTGCGAAGCTTCCTGGTCTTCTTGTCGCCACGGCCGTACTTCTTGATGGCCGTCAGCGTCCGGGTGTGCAGGCGCCGGAAGGCGGTGAACCGCCGCCTGGCTTCCTCGGGGTCGAGCTGGTTGGAAAGCGGATCGGCCTCCTCCTCGGACTCGCGTTCCTTCTCATTCTCTTCCTCTTCCTCGTCCTCCGCCGCTTCCTCCTCAGTGAGGATCAGATCCTTGACCGGCTCGGCCATGCCCTGATTGGGGTCGATGTAGCCGCTGATGACTTCCGTGAGCTTGATCTCGCCGCCGTCTGCCTTGGCGTACTCGCCGAGGAAGAGGTCAATGACCTGCGGAAAGTCGGCCAGCGCGGAGAGCACCTGATTGAGGCCGTCCTCGATGCGCTTGGCAATGGCGATCTCGCCCTCGCGGGTGAGCAGGTCAACGGTACCCATCTCGCGCATATACATGCGCACCGGGTCGGTGGTGCGGCCAAGCTCGGCGTCGATGTTGGCGAGCGCGGCGGCCGCCTCCTCGACCTCGTCCTCGTCGGTGGTGACCGCGGGCGCTTCGGCCATGAGCAACGCATCGGGATCCGGCGCCGTCTCGTGCACCGTGATCCCCATGTCATTGATCATGTTGATGATGTCTTCGATCTGTTCGGGGTCGACGATGTCATCGGGCAGATGGTCGTTCACCTCGTGATAGGTGAGGAAGCCCTGCTCCTTACCCTTGGCAATGAGTAGCTTCAATTGCGACTGCTCATCGCCGCCCTCGATGTCGTCGAGAATGTCCGTGGCCATATGCTGAGGCTCTAACTAACTGTTTGACAGGGAAAACTCATAGGCTCTGCCCTAGACGTTAAGTCTAGACCAGGAACGGCGAGGCGCCAGTTGGCCGGCCGGGCCAAAAAAAGGAGCGCGCATTCTACAGTAGGCTCGCGGTGGCTGCCAGAGACTGGGCTCAGTGTCGGGAATGTCAGATATCACTATGACGGATAAGGTTTTTTTCCTCCTCTGAGAGGTCTTTCAGTGGCTTCCGAGCCAGTTCGGCGCGGACAGCCTTCAGCGACTCCTGCTGCAACCTCGAGATCGCCGAGATAAATTCCTCATCGAGGCCACTCTCCGGCGTGGTCAGCTCCTGGGCCAGCAGCCTCTGCAGGTGGCGACCGTCCGGGCGCTCTCGCCAATGCTCGAGAATTCCACCGGTGGTGAGATGGGGATTGTTGTGGATAAGTTCAACCAACTCGCGCAGGAGCGGCGCACCGCTCTGCCCCGACCTGTCGAGCGCGGCCGGGTTTCCAACTTTGAGGGCGAGAGCGGGCTTATGCAGCAGCAGGGTAATGGCCTTACCCACCAGCGTCGGTGACCGGCGCGTTCTCCGGGAGCCTGGGAGCGGCGTCGGGGTCGGCGGCGTGACCGCACCAACAAGCGGCGCCAACGTCCGAAGGTCGAGATCGGCGAGCCGCGCCAAGCGCTGCGCCAGGAGCTGTTTGAGCGCGCCGGCAGGGATCTGGCTCAGCAGCGGCCTGGCGAGATCCACCAGCCGTGCCCGGCCATCGAGCGTGCCCAGGTTTACCTTCGTAACCAGGGTATCGAAGAGGAAGTCAGACAGCGGTGTCATGCGGTTCGCGTCCGTAAATGCACTCGCTCCCTCCTTGCGCACGAGTGTGTCGGGATCTTCCCCGGCTGCAACGAATAAGAAGCTTACATAACGGCCTCCTCTAAGGAGTGGAAGCGCGGTCTCCAGTGCCCGCCACGCCGCCTTGCGGCCTGCCTCGTCGCCGTCGAAGCAGAACACCACCTCAGGTGTGACGCGAAACAGCCGTTCGAGGTGCTCGCCGGTAGTGGCAGTGCCGAGGGTGGCGACCGCACGGGTGACCCCGTGCTGGTGGAGCGCGATGACGTCCATGTAGCCTTCCACGACGAGCAGGCGCTGCAACTGGCGATTAGCCTTGCGTGCGTGGTACAGGCCATAGAGCTCGCGGCCCTTGTGAAAGATGGGCGTTTCGGGTGAGTTGAGATACTTCGGTTCGCCGCTGTCGATGATGCGACCGCCGAAGCCGACGACGCGGCCGCGCTGATCCTGGATCGGGAACATGATCCGGTCGCGGAAGCGATCGTAGTGACCACCACCGTCCTTGAGCACCAGCATGCCGCTCGCCTCCAGGTCATGCGTGGCCTCGGACGTATCGCCCAGTGCCCTCAGCAGATTGTCCCAACCGGCCGGCGCATACCCGAGCCGGAACACGGCAGCCGTGCGGCCGTCGAGCCCGCGCCCTTTCAGGTAAGCCTTGACACGCTCGGCTTCCGGGTGGTCCTTGAGCTGCCGGGAGTAGTACTGCTGCACCTGCTCGAGCAGGGTATAAAGCCGGCCGAAGTCCGCCGCTTTCGCCGGAGCACTGCCCTCCATCGGAACCGTGAGGCCGGCGCGGGCAGCGAGTTCGTGCACCGCCTCGATGAAGTCGACCCGCTCGTATTCCATCAGGAAGCCAATGGCCGACCCGCTCGCCCCGCAGCCGAAACAATAGTAGAACTGCTTGTCGGGGCTGACGGAAAAGGAGGGCGTGCGCTCCTCGTGGAAGGGGCAACGCGCCTGGTAGTTCTTTCCGGCCTTCTTGAGCGGGACGCGCTCGTCAATCACATCGACAATGTCGACGCGCGCGAGCAGGTCGTTGATGAAAGAATCGGGGATGCGGCCGGCCATAGATACATTAAAGAATACCTGAGGACCTGCTGCAGCAGGGGGGGATGCTGTTTTCTATCCCCTGATGGGCAAGGACGGAATGGGGTGCAGAGGTTACCCCTCACTCCTGCTCTCTCCCGCACGGGGAGAGCGACGAATCAGGCGGAGAGCCTCTGCTTGACCTTCGTGGACACCAGGCTCATGTCGGCCTGGCCGGAGAGGCGGGGCTTGATCGCTCCCATGACCTTGCCCATGTCCTTGGCGGTACTCGCTCCGGTGGCCGCGATGACCTCGCCGATGATGCTATCAACCTCCGCCTCGGAGAGCTGTGCCGGCAGATACGATTGGATAAGCTCCAGCTCGAAGTTTTCCTGGTCGACCAGGTCCTGACGGTTGCCGGCTTGATACTGGGCGATGGAATCGCGCCGCTGTTTGACCATCTTCTCCAGCACAGCCAATACCTGCGGATCGTCCAGCGTGATGCGCTCGTCGACCTCGCGCTGTTTAATGGCGGCGGTGATGAGGCGCAGCGCCCCCAGCCGTCGCTTCTCCTGGGCGCGCATCGCCGCCTTGACGTCGTCGTTGATGCGCTCCTTGAGAGGACTCATCGAAGAACCGTACCGCGGCAGGTCAACGGTCAGCGTGGCGAGGAGGAAAACGATCGCGGTCCGCGCGCCCCTCCGCGCAACGGCTGCCCCCCGCGGCCGCCACGAAGCTGGCGCTCCTGCCGGCCGCGCTGGCCTGCAAGCGTCGAGCGCGAGATCTTCTTCTGCCACCGCTTCACCGCGGCGGCGGCCTTGCGCTTGCGCACCTGGGTGGGTTTCTCGTAAAACTCACGGCGGTGGATCTCGGCGAGGATCCCCGCCTTTTCGCAGGCGCGCTTGAAGCGGCGCAGGGCAACATCGAACGGTTCATTCTCGCGGACTTTGACAGACGGCATTCGTTTTCCTTCGGAATCTTAACGGCTTGAATTTGAAAGGGGCGCTATTGTAGTGGAGCAACTGGGAAATGCAAAGACAATGCGTGTCTTAGGGTTGGAGACCTCCTGCGACGAGACCGGGGTGGCCGTCTACGACGCGAGCGCCGGGCTGCTCGCGCATCGCCTGTACAGTCAGAGCGATCTCCACGTGCGCTACGGCGGCGTGGTGCCGGAGCTCGCCTCCCGCGATCACGTGCGCAAGACCGTCCCCCTTGTCCGCGAGGTTTTGACGGAGGCGGCAGTGGCGGCACGCGAGCTGAACGCCGTCGCCTATACAGCGGGTCCTGGCCTCATCGGGGCGCTGCTGGTCGGGGCCGCGATAGGGCGGTCGCTGGCCTGGTCGCTCGGCGTCCCTGCCATCGGCGTGCATCACATGGAGGCGCACCTGCTCGCGCCCATGCTGGAGCCTGATCCGCCCGATTTCCCGTTTGTGGCGCTGCTCGTCTCCGGCGGGCACACGCAACTGTTTCGCGTCGATGGGGTGGGTCGCTACGCGCTCCTCGGCGAGTCGCTGGACGACGCGGCAGGTGAGGCCTTCGATAAGACGGCCAAGCTGCTCCGACTCGGCTATCCGGGCGGGCCGGCACTCGAGCGCCTAGCGCGGCAAGGACGGCCGGACCGTTTCCGGTTCCCGCGGCCGATGACAGACCGGCCGGGACTGGACTTCAGCTTTAGCGGACTGAAGACCTACGCCATCAACACCCTGCGCGCACAGGGCGATGAGGAGCAGACGAGGGCCGACATCGCGCGCGCCTTCTCCGACGCCGTGATGGACACGCTGGCAATCAAATGCAGACGGGCATTGAAGGAAACGGGACTCAAGTGTCTGGTGGCGGCGGGTGGAGTGAGTGCCAACACCGCCCTGCGCGCGCGGTTAGCCGAAACGGCTGCGGCCCTGAAGGGTCGCGTGGTCTATCCTCGCCCTGAGTTCTGTACCGACAACGGGGCGATGATCGCCTACGCGGGATATCTCCGACTTGCCGCAGGCCAGTCCGAACCGCTTGCGTTCACGGCACGCCCGCGCTGGCCGATGTCGGTGCTCTCAGCGGTCGGGTGAGATGTTGCTGGAACTCGCGCCGATGCGCGGCTCCGTGCCGTCAATGAGCTTGCGGATGTTGGCGCGGTGACGCCAGAAGAGCAGCGCGACCATTGCCAGTATGACCGCGAGTTGCGTGAGCGGGTAACCGAGCAGCCAGGTGAGGAAGGGGGCGAGGAACGCCGCGCCCAGCGCCGCCAGTGACGATATCTTCACCAGTTTGGCGACTAGCAGCCACACAGCGATGAAGAACAGACCCACGGGCAATGCAAGCCCGAGCAAGACGCCGATGAAAGTCGCCACGCCCTTCCCGCCCTGGAAGCGGAAGAAGACGGGGAAGAGGTGGCCAAGGAAGGCCGCGAATCCGGCCGCCGCCAGGGCGGCGGGCTCGAGATCCATCAAACGTCCCACCAGTACGGGCAGCAGGCCCTTTAGAGAATCGCCCAGCAGGGTCGCGGCGGCGGCCTTCCTGCCTGCTACCCGCAGCACATTCGTCGCACCGGGATTGCGTGAGCCGACGGTGCGCGGATCCGGGGCGCCGACGATCCGGCAAACGATGATGGCTGTCGACAACGAGCCGATCAGGTAGGAGAACAGAACAAGCAACGCAGGGACCATCGGAGCTGCTATTGGAAGGCGGCACGCTTGACAGGTCAAGATCGCATCGGTTCTATTGGCAACGGGTGCGCCATAGCGACTGCGGGCATGGATATCGTCTACATCCACGATTTGCGTATCGAGGCCGTGATCGGTGTCTACGAGTGGGAGCAGAGAATGCGGCAGACGCTGGTCTTCGACCTCGAGTTGGGGATGGACAACCGCCGGGCGGCGGCCAGCGATCGGATCGCGGACGCCATCGACTACGGCGCGGTGGCCAGGCGCATCACCGCCCTGGTGGACGAAAGCCGCTGCCAGCTGGTGGAGACGCTCGCCGAGCGCGTCGCCCAGATCCTGCTGCAGGAGTTCAACGTACCCTGGTTGCGGCTGAAGGTGAACAAGCAGGGTGCCGTGCGTGGCGTGCGCGACGTCGGCGTTATCATCGAACGCGGCGAACGTCGCCAGTAGGCAGTGCGATCAATGTCGATTGCGCACGCACCCGGTCTGCGCTGGTGAGCAGGCCGAGCATTGCGGGGAGGGGAGAGCGATGAGGCAACGACCGATACTGTGGACGATCTGTCTACTGTTCGGGCTGGGCGGCTGCGCGGCGATGCAGTCCACGAAAAAAATAAATCAGCTACACGATGCGACCAATGCCTACCGAATACTGCTGCGCTGGGGGAAGTACGAGGATGCGACCTATTACATCGTGTTCCGTCCGGGCCGGGGCCAGCCCAGGAAAGTCGACCTCGATGCGCTGCGGTCGATACGCCTTGCTTCCTATGACATCGTCGAGCAGATCGTCGCGCCCGATGAGTCGGAGGCGACGTTCAAGGTGACCATGACGTACTACCACGAGGAGTCGAACGTGCTGCACACACTGCGTGACGTGCAGATCTGGTGGTACAGCGACGAGCAGAAGCGTTGGTTTCTCGGAACCGACTTCCCCGACTTCGTCGGCGACCTGCAAAAGGACCTTTGACCCACAACGCCGCGTTGGAGTTGCCCTCCCCCGCCGCCGACGCGGCGGCTTTGAGCGAACGGCTGTGCCAGCAGATCCGGGCCGCGATCGAGGCGGCTGGCGGTTCCGTTTCCTTCGAGCGCTACATGGAGATGGCGCTCTACGAGCCGGGACTGGGTTACTACAGCGCGGGCTGCACCAAGTTCGGGCGCGATGGTGACTTCATAACCGCGCCGGAACTCTCCCCGCTGTTCGGCCGTTGCCTCGCCGCACAGGTGCAAGAAGTGCTTGCAGATCTCGAAGACGGCGATGTGCTCGAGTTCGGCGCCGGCAGCGGTCGCCTGGCCGCCGATGTGCTCTGCGAACTCGAGCGGTTGCAAACCCTGCCGCAGTGTTACTTCATCCTTGAAGTGAGTGCCGAGCTGCGCGCGCGCCAGCGGCAGCGGATCGAGGCGGATGCGCCGCACCTGCTGCCGCGCGTGCGGTGGCTGGATACATGGCCGCCATCGCCCATCCACGGTGTCTTGCTGGCCAACGAGGTGCTCGATGCGATGCCGGTCGCACGCGTGCACAAGGGGCGTGATCAGCGCTGGTTTGAACTGCACGTGAGCACTGCCGGCGATCAATTTGCATGGAGGCACGTGCCCTTTACCGTGTCCACACCGCTGGCGGCGGCAATGGCGCAGATCGAGCAGGAATGCGGGCCGCTGCCGAGCGGCTATACCACAGAGATCAACTCGCGGCTCGCACCGTGGTTCCGCTCACTGTCGGAGAGCTTCGCCCGCGGCGTGATGTTGATCCTCGACTACGGCTATCCACGCCGCGAGTACTATCACCCGCAACGCAGCGATGGGACGCTCGTTTGTCACTATCGTCACCGTGTGCACGATGACCCGTTCCACCTGGTCGGGTTACAGGACATCACCGCCTCGGTGGACTTCACGGCGGTGGCCGAGGCCGCGCATGAGGCGGGATTCGCGGTTACGGGCTTTGCCACACAGGCGCAGTTCCTGGTGGCGCTCGGTGTGACCGACCTGCTTGCCGAGGCCACGGCCGCGGAACCTGCCCGACAATACGTGCTGGCGCAACAGGTTCAACGGCTGACGCTGCCCGGAGAGATGGGCGAGCGCGTCCAGGTGCTCGGCCTGACCAAAGGCATGACCGCTTCGCTGCGCGGTTACGCCGCCGTCAACCAGTCGCATCGTCTGTAGCCGCCGGACTGAGGGTCCTCGGTGCGCTCGCGATCGACCGGGGCGAGCGGCCGGCCGGCACGCCAATCGTCCGCAGTCCTCGTCGAGCCCTGCCAGCGGTCGCGCGGCGCATCCCGTGCGCCGTGTCGCAAAAGAGATCGGTGTCAAAGTTTTGACGACAAGATCTGTCGATCCATGGGCGGTAGTTCTCCGGGTGTAGCGTTCATGCTTCGTTCCGTAGATCGTGGCCCGATGCGGTTCTAAACGTCGGTGACCACGCACAGGATGTCGGGACAGAGGTGCGATACAGCGAGGAGGCACTATGCGACTAGAAGTACGCCAAAGTTTCGGAGCGTTAAGGAACCTCTGATTAACTCAGAGGTTCCCTAAAGTAAAAGGCGCCCCGGACTCGTAGCCGTGAAGCGGCTCCGCGGCTGCGCCGAACGCTGTGCGGGGCGCTTCCGGCTGCTCCCGCACGCGCCGCTCAACGCGCAGCGGGTTGCAGCCGCACTTTCGCTTTCGTCCATCTTCAACCGCTTGCCAGCCATTGCAGATGGCGGTGCATCCCTGCACTGCGGAACCTCTGACCAGGCTCTCAGCGGAACATTTCACTTCACCGGGCAGACGGCGCAAGCGTTTGCCAGGTTGTGCGTCCGCATTGTGCCCTCCCTTCGATGAGCACAATCGGGAAGCGCGACTTGAGAATGATCGTCACGTCACCGACGTCGTCCACGGCATTCCCTTCCGGGCCGGATCGTCAGGCACCCTCGGATCCGTCCGCCACCGAGGCAATGGCGCTGATGCGAAGACGGCTCAGTTCCCCGGCGAACGTGTCTCCCGTCAACCCGCGCGTCACCAGCGGCTGCGCGGCCACGCCCGCGGCTGCCGCCAGCACCTTGCGCAGGTAGTCTGCCTGCGGGTACGCGCGCTCCTCCAATCCGAGCCGACCGCGATAGTCCGCCGCGCAGGCGGTGAGGAACTGCTCGAAGCGATCCGGGCGCCGGAACGCGTCAGTGGACTGCAGCAGGCGCAGCACCGTGGCGGGCTTCAGTTCGCGCACACGGTGCGCGAGGCCGTGATGGCGGGCGACGATGGCCGCGAGATCGCGATAGTCATTCGGCACGCGCCAGCGCAGGCAAAAGTCCACAAGCAGCTCCACGCTGCGCTCCTCATGACCGTAGTGCCGCGGCAGAATGTCGGCCGGTGTGGTGCCCTTGCCGAGGTCGTGGGTGAGTACGGCAAAGCGGATGCGCGGATCGGGCGACAGGCGCGCCGCGGCATCCAGCACCATGAGGATGTGGATACCGGTGTCAACCTCGGGGTGGTAGTCAGCGCGTTGCGGCACGCCGAAAAGCCGACTGACCTCCGGAAAGAGCGCCTCCAGGGCGTCGCATTCGCGCAGCGTTTCGACGAACCGCCGCGGACGCGGCTCGCCGAGGGCGCGCTCCAGTTCCTGCCATACCCGTTCGGGCGTGATCTCTCCCAGTTCGCCGCTAGCAGTCATTTCGCGCATCAGTACGAGAGTCTCGGGGGCAACCTGGAAGTCGAGGCGCGCCGCGAAACGGGCGACACGCAGTACGCGCAGCGGATCCTCGACGAAGGCGGGCGAGACGTGTCGCAGGATGCGCGCCGCGAGATCCGCCTGGCCGTTGAAGGGGTCGATGAGGATGCCGTCGGCATCTTCCGCCATGGCGTTGATGGTGAGATCGCGGCGGCGCAGATCTTGCTCCAGCGTGACTTCGGGCGCGGCGTGCACGACGAAGCCCTTGTAGCCGCGGCCGGTCTTGCGCTCGGTGCGCGCGAGCGCGTATTCCTCGTGTGTTTCGGGATGCAGGAAGACCGGGAACTCCTTACCCACCGGTCGGTAGCCAAGCGCCTCCATCTGCTCGGGCGTGGCGCCGACGACCACCCAGTCGCAGTCCTGGACCGGGACGCCTAGAAGGCGATCGCGCACCGCGCCGCCGACCTTGTAGATCCTCATCGGCGGCTCTGCCGGCTCAGCATCAATTGGCGCGGGCGCGCCCTGCCTCGCTGCGATATTCGGCGTAGCGGGCCTTGATATTACGATCGGCGAGATACTGCGGCGCGACGCCCTCCATCGGCGTCGGCGTAATCCCGAGCGCGAGCAAGCCATTGGTATGCGTGCAGACACTGTCCACGCTGAGCGAGCGCAGATTGTCGCGCGAAAAGGGCTTGCCTGGCACGTATTCCATGATGTTGGCCTGCAGAATCGAGAGGCGATCGCCGAGCCGCACTATCCAGCAGTGCGAACCGGTGAGGCTGCGCACGTATTCCACCAACCCATAGAGCGTGTACACACGCGGGCCGCAGAGGTCGTAGTGTTGACCAACACTTGCCGGCGAGGTCAGCGTTCTTGCGAAGGCCTCGACGACATCTCCTACGTAGACCGGTGCAAAGCGTGCGTCCGGCCGCGCCAGGGGCAGCACCGGCAACAGGTGGAGCAGCGCGGCAAAGCGATTGAGGAAGCTGTCCTCCGGCCCGAAGATGACTGAGGGCCGGAAGCAGGTCGCCTGCAACCCCGTTGCGGCCGCGCCGCGCACCAGTTCCTCCGCCTCCCCCTTGCTCTTCAAGTAGTGGCTCGGACCAGCAGGATCGGCACGAAGCGCGCTCATGTGGAGCAGGCGTGATATGCCGAGGCGCCGGCACGCGGTGAGTAGTTCGTCGGTCAACGCGACATGGGCACGCTGGAAGTCGCGACCATCGTCGCCGCGCTCGTTGAGGATCCCCACCAGATTGATCACGGCGTCGCAGCCGGTGAGCGCCTCGGCAAGGCACCCGGCATCATGGACATCCACCTCGATGAGCTCGAGGGTCGGGATGACGAGCAGTTCGCGGTGCCGCTCGCGGCGGCGGGTCAGCACGCGCACGTGACAACCGTCTTTGTGCAGCCGGTTCACCAGATGCCGTCCGACGAAGCCGGTCCCTCCCAGCACAGCCACGGTTGTGATCATCATTGCGCTAGCCGGCGCTGCATTGGGAAGGCGAGGGGACGTTCTCCGCAGTCACTGCAGACAGGCGTTGCCGCAGGGGCTTGATCTCCTGCTGCAGGCGCATCTGGTACAGCGCTGTCACATACAGCACGTTGCGTACGTAACGACGGGTCTCTGTGAACGGGATGGTGTCAACCCAGATGTCGGCCTCGATGCAATCGTGCCGCGGCCGCCACGCCTTCACGCGGTGCGGCCCGGCATTGTAGGCGGCCGCCGCCATCGCCAGATTGCCATGGAATCGATCGAGCATGTCGCGCAGATAGGCGCTGCCCAGCATCACGTTCGTGTCCGCACGCAACAGGTCGTGCGCCGCGTAACGGGTGAGGCCGACCCGCTTCGCGGTCTGTCGACCGGTGGCAGGCATCACCTGCATGAGTCCGAGCGCGCCGGCGGGGGAACGCGCGGACTCGTTGAACGCGCTCTCCGAGCGGATGAGACTCAGCATGACCGCGGGCTCCAGGCCTCGCACGCTTGCATATTCCTCCACCACGTTGCGGAAGGCGATGGGGTAGCGCACCTCGAGATCGCCAAACTCGCGGGCCTTGCCCAGCGCGGCGATGGCGCGCTCATGCCAGCCCAGTTGATGTGCCGCTGCGGCAGCCACGATGAGCCCCTGCGGACCCAGGCCGACAGTCTCGAAGCTCCACTCCTGTCGTGCGGCGGCTTCGAAACCCAGACGCCGCAATTCAAGCGCCCGCTCGATGCCGGGTCTTGCAAGGAAGGCGACGACGTCGGCTTTGTTCGTCGCCAGCGGCTGGTGCGGGAACGTGTACAGGACCTGGAGCCGCTCAGCGGCGAGCAGCCCGTAGTAATCGCGCTCCTGCGTGAGGTCGAACAGGATCTCGCGCGCCGCCGCGCCCGCGCCCCTTTCCTCGAGGGCGCGCGCGCGCCAGTAACGCCAGCGCAGCGCATTCATGCCCTCGCCAGGCGGCTGCTCGGTCCAGCGCTCGATGCGTCCCCAGCTTTGCGTCCTCAGTGCCGCCAGCAACCGTGCACGCTGCAGCTCCGCATCGACGTGGGGATCCGGCACCGTATCGAGTATCCGTAAGGCATCAGCGTGGTCGCGGCGTACGGCGGTGATCGCGATGCCCGCTGCGATCGCGGCCTGCTCGCGCGCGCTGAACTTATAGCGGTCCTGGCGCCGCTGCCACATTTCATGCGCCTTGCCGGCATCGTGTCGCGCCAGCCGCTCGATGCCCGTGCGCACGATGTCGCGCACGCGCGGCGAGTCTGCCTTCAGCTCTTCTCTCGCCAGTCCCTTTTGCGGGTTGCTGTAGACCTCGCGCCACAGTGCCGCCAGCGGCTGCTCGGCGGCGGGCAGCCGCCGGGCGAGCTGCGCGGCAAGCGTCGGGTTAGCCGCAGCCATCACGAGGCGCAGCCGCTCCCAGACCAACCCGCTGTCGAGCGCGCCGCGCCGCGCCAGCCACTCCACCACTCGGTCACATTCCGGCGGGAGGTTCTCGCCCGTGAGCCACAGCGCCTTCGTCTCTGCCGTCACCTCGGTCGCATGATCCATAGCGATGCGGGCGTCAAGGTGGGCGCAGCGCAGCGCCACTGACTGCTGAGGTCGGAAATTATCGAGGAAGGCCTGCCAGCGCTGTTGCCTGGCAAGGATCGCGAGCCATGCGGTGCGGAACTGCTCACCGACATAGGTACCTTCGTTTGCGCTCAGGAAGCGCCTGATCTCAGCGGAGTCCGCGGTCTCCAGCCGCCGACGCAGAGACTCGTAGCGCAGGTGCGGGTAAAGGAGATAAATCTCCAGCCCGGCACTCAATGCTTCCCCGCGTGCGACATCCTTGGCGAGAAATGCCTGGTAGGCGCGTGCAAACTGTTTTCGCTGAGCGTTGCGATCCGTTTCGGCGGCATGCGCGGCGGGGAGCATGGCGATGCCGAGGCAGAGTACTGCCGTGTGCAGCGTCGGCCCACGGATTGCGACACGGGACACCATGCCCGCTTATTGTCCGGATTGCATCCATGTGCCGCAATAGTGCGCGAAGAGCGTTGAAGGCATCGGCTAGAATGGCGGCGCTCCTCGCTCATCAACTTCAGTTCGATGACTCTGCTCGCCTACCTGCTGCTGGGTGCCATCGCCGGTTTTCTGGGTGGGCTGCTGGGTCTTGGCGGCGGCATCATCGTCGTGCCGGCTCTCTATTTCCTGTTCCGCTGGCTGCATTTCGCGCCGGAGCTCACCATGCATCTGGCGATCGGTACCTCGCTTGGCATTGCCGCGTTCACCGCGGCGACGTCGACCTGGGCACATCATCGCCGCGCGGCCGTCGCCTGGTCGGCTGTGAGGGCGCTCACGCCCGGCATACTGGCCGGCGGCCTGGTGGCCGGGCTGCTCGCCGATCGGGTGCCGGGCAACGCACTGCGCATATTCTTCGGCCTGTTCGAAATCGTGGTAGCGGGGCAGCTACTGTGGGGCTTGAGCCCGAAGCCGACCCGCACGCTGCCGGCCCTGCCCTGGATGGCGGTGACGGGGACGGGCATCGGCGCGTTGTCGGCCGTGCTCGGCATCGGTGGAGGCACCATGACTGTGCCGTTTCTGGTCTGGTGCAACGTCGGCATCCGCCAGGCGGTGGCCACCTCGGCTGCGTGCGGTCTACCGATCACGATTGCCGGCGCGCTGGGCCACATCCTGGCCGGCTGGGGGCACGAGTTGCTGCTTGGCGGCGCCACCGGCTACGTGTATTGGCCCGCCGTCGCGGCGGTTGCGGCAATCAGCGTGCTCTTCGCGCCGCTGGGTGCGCGGGTGGCGCACGCGATCCCGACGTCGGCGCTCAAACGGGTCTTCGCGGTCGTAGTAGCCCTCATTGGCGTGCGAATGCTGCTCGGTTAGCCCGGATATTGCCGTGGCCGGCCGTCCCGACGCAATCTTCGGGTTGAGGCATCGCGCCAGCGCCCGGCGCAGTACAATCTGCCTGTGGAAGCGCCAGACCGGCACAATTCAGCGGGCCGCCCCGATGCGCAAGCCGCAACGGGTGGCTTGCGCTGCTTCCAGGCCACGGGCACCGAACCGGTAGCGATCAGGCAATCCCGGCCACAGCGCCTGCGTGGCCGGAGCAAGCGGCGGCTGCGCTGCGCCGCCTGCGGGCAAACGGTGACCGATGAAGCGCAGCGCATTGCCATGCGCGGCAGTCACCTGCACCGGTGCACCAATCCGGCCGGCTATACCTACGGCATCGGTTGCTTTCGCAACGCACCCGGCTGTGGGCACGTCGGGGAACTCACCGCCGCCTATACGTGGTTCGCGGGATACCGCTGGCAGGTTGCCCTGTGCGGTGGGTGCGGCGAGCACCTGGGGTGGCGCTACCGGGACAGCGGTAGCGAAGGCTTCTATGGGCTCATCACCGCGCGGCTAATCCCGGAGCAGTAGGCTCCAGATGAACGACGACTCCCGTACTATGCCACCGCCGCAAGCGGTGGCGACGCTGCTCCGCGGCAGGCGGACGATAGAGGACTTTAAAGACGTGTTGCCGCGGCGCGAGCTAATCCTGCGCGCGTTGGATGCGGCGCGCTGGGCCCCCAACCATCACGTCACCGAGCCGTGGCATTTCTATCTGCTCGGTCGCGCGACGGCGACGGCCATTGCGGAACTCAATGCGGCGATGATCGCCGCGCGCGGCGACATCGAGGCGGCCGAGCAGGCGCGCAAGCGCTGGCTGGCGATCCCCGGCTGGCTGGTGCTCACCTGCGAGAACTCCGAGGACCCCAGGAGGGCGCGCGAGGATTTTGCCGCCTGTTGCTGTGCGGCCCAGAACATGATGCTCTACCTCTGGAGCGAAGGTATCGGCGTGAAGTGGACCACGGGCAAGGTGACGCGGGACCCGCGGTTCTATGACCTGATCTGGGTCGACCCCGCTCAGGAAACGGTGGTCGGTCTGTACCGGTACGGCTATCCCGCCGAGATCCCGCAGGTCGCGCGCAAACCGGTGGAGGCATTTTTGGTGGATTTGCCCTGACACCGATGCGCATGCTTGGAAGTCTTGCCATCCTCGCGGTCGGTATCGCGGTCGCGCCGGTTTTGGGTGCGCTGTTGCTGAACCGCCTGCCGTGGACGGATCCGCCGGGAGTGGGAGCGCGGCTGCGCGTATACCTGTCAACCAACGTTGCCGAGACCTGCGAACACAGCGTATTTCCGGAGCTGCGCCCGCGCCACTTTGGGCTGGACTCCAAATGGCTGTATGCAAACGTGCGCGAGGCGCTGACTCGGCTTGGCTGGGAGGTGGTTGCCGAGTCGGCCGACGTTCCAAAACTAACTGCCGTGGTTACGACGCCGGTCTTGCGGTTCAAGGACGATGTAACCATCCGCGTGGAACGCGCCCCCGGAGGCGGCTGCGTCTTGCACGTTATCTCGCGATCGCGCGTCGGCCGGGCGGATCTGGGCGCAAATACGCGCCATGTTATGGACCTCCATGCCAGTCTCGAGCGCGTTGACCGCTGAGACGCCGCTGCCGGCGCACGCGCCGCTGGCGGTCGCCACCCGCGGTGGGCACGTGGAATCGGTGCATTACGGCTCGATCGCGGTGGTGGATCGCGCCGGGAAGCTGCTGTGGGGGTGTGGCGATCCGCACGTGGTCATTTTCACGCGCTCCAGTCTCAAGCCTCTCCAGGCAATTCCGCTCATTGCTCATCCGGAGGTTGGTCGCTATGACTTCACGCGACGTGAGATCGCGCTCATCTGCGCCAGTCACTCCGGCGAGCCGCGGCATGCGGAGGCCATCGTCGGCATCCTGAAGAAGATCGGCTGCGAGAAGCGCGACCTGCAATGCGGTGTGCACCCGCCGCTGTATTTCGAGGCGATGGGCATATCGCCGCACGCCGAGGATATCTTCACGACCGTGCATCACAACTGCTCCGGCAAGCACGCCGGCATGCTGGCGTTATGCCGTCTGCTCGGCGCCCCGCTGGAAACCTATCTCAATCCATCGCATCCTGTTCAGCAGGCAATCCTGGCTGCCGTGGCGCATTTCAGCGGCACCACCGCCGAGAGCATCCCGTTGGGCGTCGACGGTTGCAGTGCGCCGATCTTCGCGCTGCCGCTGGCAGCGCTCGCCCGCGCTTATGCCCGCTTGGGCGAGGAGGGGGGCAATCACCGCTACGGAGACGCGCCACAGCGGATCTTACAAGCCATGACCACGCACCCGGAAATGGTATCGGGGATAAAGCGGATCGACCTTGCACTCGCGCACGTGGGACGCGGAGACTGGCTGGCCAAGAGCGGCGCGGAAGGCGTGCACGCCCTGACCATACGCAGTCGCGGTATCGGCATCGCCATGAAAGTCGCCGACGGCGCCGCGCGCGCCGCACACGCGGTCATCGTCGAAACGCTACGGCAAATAGGGCTGGTTGACGACGTTACCAACACGTCGCTTGCCGCTTACGCGCGGCCGCAGCTCACTAACTGGCGCAACATGGTAACCGGCGAAGTCCTGCCGATATTTCAACTGCGCGCAGTGGATTGAAACAACTGCTTCTCCCCGGGGTGGAACAAATGCGCAGGGGCTGTATTGGGTCGCGCGAAGTGTGCCCGAAGGGCGGCGAGCGCGATCGCCCACCGATAAGGGGCAGGGGGAGAGGGGATTGATCGCTCAGGAGACGATTAACGTGCGGACAAAGGGCCGCGGCGCGTACGAAATCACATTCGACGTGGAGCGTGTGGCGCGCGCCGCAGCGGTCGAGGCCGGCGTATGCAGTCTGTTCATACGTCACACCAGCGCTTCGCTGATGATCTGCGAGAACGCCGATCCGCAGGTGTTGCAGGACCTGGAGGCGTTTCTCGCCCGCCTGATTCCTGACGGCGATCGCCTGTTCCGGCATACCGCGGAAGGTGCCGATGACATGCCGGCGCATGTGCGTTCCGTACTCACACAGCAGAGCATCATCATCCCAATCAACAAGGGCAGGATGATGCTGGGAACCTGGCAGGGCATCTATCTGTACGAGCATCGTCGCGCGCCGCACGCCAGAGAGATCACCGTGACCATACAGGGGGAGTGAAGTGAAACGGCGGACCGAGCACACCTATCGATATCCCGCGCGTCTGCGGGCGCCTGCGCAAAGTGTCGCCGCACTCGTGCTGTCGGCGGTTGCGCCGCTGTCCTGTGCAGCGAGCAGCAACGACTGGCCGTTGCACGGGCTCGACTACGCCAACACCCGCTACAGCCCGCTGCGCGAGGTCAAACGCGAGAATGTTGCCGCTCTCGCGCTCGCCTGGGAGGTGCACACCGGCAAGGTCGGTTCTTTTCAGGCCGCACCGGTCATCGTCGACGGAGTGATGTATCTCACCACCCCCTGGAACGACGTCCTGGCGCTGGATGCGGCGAGCGGCAGGCAACTCTGGCGTTACGCGCACATGCTACGGCAGAAGGAGACCTGCTGCGGGCCGGCCAACCGCGGCGCCGCCGTGAGCGGCGCCAAGGTCTTCATGGCAACCATCGACAACCGTCTGCTCGCTCTCGACAGAAAGACAGGGGAGGTGGCATGGGATATCGAGATTACCAACGCCGATGCGGGGGTACGTGAAGTCCTGGCGCCGCTGCTTGACGAGGACCTCTTTCAGGACGCCACGGTCACCGGCGGCACCGGCTACAGCGCCAACATGGCACCGCAGGTCTTCGACGGCAAGGTCTATGTCGGCATCAGCGGAACGGGCTATGGCCTGCATGTGGACGTCAAGGACAGGGGCGATGCGGCATTGTCGGTGATCGGCCTCTCGGGCGGCCACCACGGTGCGCGCGGCTTTCTCGCCGCCTACGATGCGGAAACGGGCAGGGAACTCTGGCGCTGGCACACGGTGGAGGACGAGAACTGGGTCGGCGAGTGGCGCGCCGATACGCCCGACGGCGTGCCCTTGCATCGTAACCTTGAGGCCGAGCGGGCTGCGCAGGCAATGTGGCGCGATGCATGGCGGCTGGGCGGGGGCTCGGTATGGACGACGCCTGCCATCGATCCCGAACTGCGGTTGCTGTACATCGGCACCGGCAATCCGGCGCCACAGATGGATGACCTCACCCGCCCCGGTGACAATCTTTATACTTGCAGCCTCGTCGCCCTCAACGCGGACACGGGAAAGCGCGTGTGGAGCTTTCAGCACGTGCCGCACGACCGCTGGGGTTACGATGCCGCCAGTCCGCCGCTGCTGTTGACCGTCCGCCGCAACGGCATGGAGGTCCCCGCTGTGGCGCAGGCCGGCAAGACCGGTTGGGTGTACGTGCTCGATCGCAGAACCGGGGATCTGCTTTTCAAATCCGAGCCGTTTGTGCCGCAGAGAAACCTTTTCGCCCGTCCGAACGAGCGTGGTGTGGAGGTCGCGCCCGCCATCCTGGGCGGCGCGTCGTGGTCACCGGGGGCATTTGATCCGGAGCGGCGGATGTTACTGGTGGAGGGCATACATCATCCCGCGACGTATTTCACCAAGCCGCTCACGCCCAAGCCGGGACAACCGTGGCAGAGCTACACCTATATGGAACTCTCAACGGAGGAACGCTGGGGAACCCTGGCCGCCGTCGATGCCGACAGTGGACGGATACGCTGGCAGCAGCGCATGGCGCAGCCGATGGTTGGTGGACTGCTGGCCACGGCCGGTGGTCTCATCTTTGCCGGCGAAGGCGATGGCAGTTTTGGCGCCTTCGATTCGGAAACCGGTGAGCGGCTGTGGTCGTATCGCGCCGAGGCCGGTGTCAACGCGCCTCCCGTTACCTACGGGATCGATGGCAGGCAATTCATCGCTGTGGCCGCCGGCGGCAATTCACTGTTCAACTTCAAGACCGGTGACCAGATCCTGGTATTCACCCTGTCGGAGCGCCGCGCTGTGGCTGTTGGGGGCCAATGACGGGTCGAGATTCACCTCTTGCGGCCGGGGCCGGAAGGGGATCAGTCGCGCCGTCATGAGGTTCGTTATTAAGTTTCTGCTGTGCGCTCTCCTGCTCGTCGTTGTGATCGGGCCGTTTGCGCTGGTCCCGTTTGCGCTCGATGACGCACCCGTGGTAACACTGGGGGAGCCGCCGACGGTCGATGATCTCGAGCGGTTGAAAGAACTGCTCAAGGAAAACGACCCGCGACGGCTGCGCGAGGGCGAGACGAGAGAGGTGACGCTCACGGAGCGCGACATCAACTTCGCGCTCGAATACCTGCTCTCGCGGTTGCAGCGCGGTGCGAACGTCACTGCACGCGCCGAGCTGAGACCCGGGCGGGCCAATCTCGCTGTCTCGATCCCGCTGCCCGACAAGCCGCTCCGTGGCTTTATCAATATGAGCCTGGCACTGGTACCTGCGCAGCGCGGCGTGGTGATGGAGCAGCTGCGGATCGGCAGGATACCGGTCCCGCGCTGGCTGCCGCACCGCCTGCTTGCCCTGATCGATGCGAAGAACGGCGATGTTGCAGCTTACCGAGAGTTGCAGGAACTCGCCGGCGCCCTCTCCCGCGTGCAGTTCCGCGACGGGGACGCGACGCTCGCACTGCGCTGGCGCCAAGACCTCCAGGAACGCATGGAAGGGCGTGGCCGGGAACTGGTGGTGACAGAGCAGGATCGCGAGCGGCTGATCTTCCACTATGGCAAGCTTGCTGGCGTCATGCACAGCATGACCGGCGGGAGCGCCCCGCTGCTGGAGGCGCTGAAGCCGATGATGGCTTTTGCTGCCGTACGCACGCAGGCTGGTTACGATCCGGGGGCGGAAAATCGCTCTGCATTGCTGGCGCTGGCCCTTTATGCGGTTGGAGATTTGCGGGACGTCCGGCGCTTGGTCGGTGATGAAGCGGCGGGGAGGCTGGCGCGTTCCAAGGGTGTGGCGTTGACTCTGCTCGACCGCGCGGACCTCGCTGCGCACTTCCTCGCCTCTGCGGCGCTCACGGGATCGGCCGGCAGCGAGATCGCGGATGTGCTCGGCGCATTCGAGGAGGTCCAGCACTCCCGCCGGGGCGTGGGATTCAGCTTCACCGATCTCGCCGCTGACCGCGCGGGCGTGCGTTTCGCGCGGCTGGCGGCATCCAAGGCCGTCGAGTTGCAGCGCCGGGTCGCCACGCTCGCCGGCGAAGCCGAGCTGCTGCCCTCGGTTGACGCCCTGCCCGAGGAGATGATGGAGTCGGAATTCATCAAGCGGTTTGAGAACGGCGACAGCGAGGCCTATCACGCTGTCAGCACGGAGATTGAGCGGCGCATCAACGCCTGCAAGCTCTATCGCTAGGCGTGGCCGGTAGCGTTAATCCAATAGCTGCTAATCCGGGTCATTGGGCGGTCTGACTGGCTTTGCGCGGCCACCGCTCGCTGCGACGGCGGTATCGCGTCTGTCCGTGCTCAACGCGCGCCGGACCGGAACGTGTAGCGTGATTACGAACACCAGCCTAGCGCGGCGCGCCGGCGCGCAACGCGCGCGCGGCTGTTGCCTGTCTCGCTTGCGCGTCGAGTCCCGCATGCCGGCGCGGGTCCGCTTCGAACCAGCCCTGAATGTGACGGCACACGATGTCTGCCAGTGCCGCGATGTGCGCCGGGCCGTCGTTCAGCGCCGGGATGTACTTGAAGCGCTCGCCGCCCGCGGCAAGAAACGCGCCGCGGTTGCGAAGCTCGATCTCCTCCAGCGTCTCCAGACAGTCGGCCGCGAAGCCGGGGCAGATGACGTCGACCGACTTGACACCACTACGTGCTAGTTCCACGAGCGTCACATCGGTGTAAGGCTGTAACCACTGGCGCGGACCGAAGCGGGACTGGAAAACGACTTGCCATTGTCCATCGCTCATGCGCAGCGACTCAGCCACCAGGCGTGCCGTCTTGTGGCACTGGCAGTGATAAGGGTCGCCGGCGAGAAAGTAGTCACGCGGGATGCCGTGGAAGGAGAAGAGCAGCCTCTCCGCGCGGCCCTGCGCCGTCCAATGCGCCTCAATCGACTCACGCAGCGCGCCGATGTAGCCGGCCTCTTCGTGATAGCTCATCACCATGCGCAGCTCCGGCAGCCAGCGCCAGCGGCGCAGCACCGCGGCGACAGCGTCGAAGGTAGAGGCCGTTGTGGCAGCGGCATACTGGGGGTAGAGCGGCAGCACCAGGATGCGCCGAGCGTGCGCGCCACGCAGCTCCTCCAACGCATCCGCAAAGGACGGCCTGCCGTAGCGCATGCCGAGCGCCACACGCACCGGCCCCTTGCATCGATTGCTCAGCACCTGCTGCAGGGCCGCCACCTGCCGCCGCGATGTGACCAGCAGCGGTGATCCGTCGTCGGTCCAGATCTGCTGATAGGCGTGTGCCGACTTGCGCGGCCGTATGTTCAGGATTATGCCGTGCAGGATCGGCCACCACAGCCACCGCGGCGCCTCCACGACGCGCGGATCGGAGAGGAACTCCGCGAGGAAACGCCGCAGCGCGGCGCGCGTAGGCGCCTGCGGTGTGCCAAGGTTGCTCAGCAGCACGCCGAGACATGCCGGCGCGTCATGCGCGTAGTTCTCGGTGCCCTGGAATTCAGACATGCGGATTGATTGCAAAGGCCAGGACGAGCGGCGAGTATATCAACTCGCGCCAGTAACCACCGAAACTAACCCACTCGTAAGCGACAAGAACAACAGTGTTTATCAAGCGCCTGGTTGATTGCCCGCCGGTCACGGCCAGTGACGGTTGCGAGGTCCGCGAGTTGCTGCAGCCGAAGCAGGATCCAGTGGATCTGCCCTACTCGCTCGCGGTTGCCGAGGTTGCTCCGGGAGAACGTTCCTACCGGCACCGGCTCAGGCAGACCGAGGTGTACTACCTGCTCGAGGGCAGCGGCGTTATGCACATTGGCAGCGAGGCCAGGTCCGTGTGCGTGGGAGATGCAGTTTTGATCCCCGCCGGTGCCGAGCAGTGGATCGAAAACCCGGGCGCAAACCGGCTGCGCTTCGCCGCCATCGTCAGCCCGCCATGGCGCACGGAGGACGACAAGCGCCTGGAGGAGAGCGCAGGCTTGTAAGGACCGTCATCGGCGGCGATACACACCACGGCAACGGTGCGCCCTTTCCTCTTGAAGAGGGAAAGGAGTCACCCGTCAATAGAGGCGGCGCAGCACGGAGGCGGGCGGCTCCTCGAGTGGGCGGCGCAGCCCGACGAGGCCGCAGAGGACCACGCCCACGAGGCCGGCGAGCGTGCCCACTGGCCACAGCCAGGGGTTGAGCAGGAACTCCACGCGAAAGACGTGGCTCGCCAGCACCCAGGCGGTCAGCGTCGCGGCCGCCGCGGCGAGCAGCCCGGCGATGCACCCCAGCACGGTGAACTCGGCGAGTAGTCCGCGCGCCACGGTCGCGCGCGATGCGCCGAGACTCTTAAGCAGCGCACTCTCGCGGGCACGCTCATCCTGGGTCGTCTGCACCGCCGCCGCCAGCACCAGCGCTCCGGCGAGCAGCGTGAACACGAAGACGTACTGCACCGCGCTGCTCACCCGGTCGATGATGAGACGCACCTGTTTCATCAGTGCCGCCACGTCGATGACGGTGACGCTCGGGAATCTGCGCACCAGCTTGTTGAGGACACCTTTCCTGGCGTCATCCAGATGGAAGCTGGTGATATAGGTGGCTGGGAAAGACTCGAGCAGCCCGGGCGCCGCGGTGACGAAGAAATTGACGTTGAAGCTGTCCCACTGCACGGCGCGCAGGTTCGTGATCGGCGCGGTCACGGATCGGTCGACGACCTGATACGTAAGATCATCACCGAGCTTCAGCCCCAGCGTTTCGGCGATGCCGGATTCCACCGAGAACTGCGGTCGAGGTGCTGACTCACCGGTCCACCAGCGACCGCTGCGGATCGCGTTGTCGGACTGGAGCCTCGCGCTCCAGGAAAGATTGAACTCGCGATCGGCGAGCCGCTGTGCGCGCGCGTCGGCGTAGTGCTCCGGCTGCACCGCCACGCCGTTGATGTGCGTGAGTCGTCCTCGCACCATCGGGTAGACGCCCTCACTGAGGAGTGCCTGCTCGCGGAGGAACGTCCGCAAGCCGTCGACCTCCGCCGGGGGAATGTTGATGACGAAATGGTTCGCGGCGTCGGGGGGGATCTTCCGTTGCCAGCCGGCCAGGAGATCGTTGCGCACCAGGGTGACCAGCAGCATCGCCATGATGCCCAGCCCCAGTGCGACAATCTGAATGGTGCTGTGGCGTGCGCGGCGCGCAACGCTGGCAAACCCGAAACGCCAGCTGATGCCCACGCGTGTGCGGAGCGCGTTTAAGGCCCGCACGGTAACCCACGCCACCGCCGCCAGCACCAGCACGGTGCCCGCAAAGCCGCCGAGCAGATGCGAGGCGAGACGCATGTCGTGCGCCTGCCAGGGGGCAAGGAGAGCAACCGCGCCGGTTGCCAGCGCATAGCTCAAGACGCCCGATCCGGCGACTGGCTGCAGGTTCCGGCGCAGCACGCGCAAAGGCGGCACGTCTTTGAGCGACAACAGCGGCGCTATCGCAAAACCGAGCAGGATGATGGCGCCGATGCCGGCCCCGCCGGCTGCGGCGGCCAGCGAAGGCGGCGGTAGTACACCGCTAAGCAGACCCCGGAATGCGTGCGCCAGCGTGAACTGCGCGGCGTAGCCCAGTCCCACGCCCGCAATGCCTGCCGCAAGCGCGACGATCACCAGTTCGACAGAGAGTATGCGCAGGATGAGTGACTGGGTGGCGCCGCAGCAGCGCATCAGCGCGGCGTGATCGAGATGCCGCTCCGCGTAGCGCCGCGACGCCAGTCCGATCGCCACCCCCGCGACGATGACCGCCGTCAGCGCCGCCATGCCAAGGAACAGCTCGGCCCGCTCCAGCGCGGCGCGCAGTTCCGGTCGCGCGTCGCGCACGTCCAGCAAACGAACACCACTGCCGATCCCGGCCTGCGCCCTCTCGCGGAAGTCACTGAGCGCTTGCGCCTCGCCAGCGACGAGCAGGCGATGGCTGACCCGGCTGCCCGGGAGCAAGAGGCTGGTGGGGGGGACATCGGCAAGGTTCATGAGCAGGCGCGGGGCGATGCTGAAGAGGTCTCCGCCGCGATCCGGCTCCAGCACCAGCACGCGGCTGACACGAAGCCGGCTCGCGCCGACGGTCACGGTGCCGCCGACATCGATATTGAGCGCCTGCAACAGGCGGCTGTCCGCCCAGATTGCGCCGGGCTCTGGTATGCCACGGACTTCCAGCTCGCGGCCGAACAGCGCCTCGGACACCGTCAAGGCGCCGCGCAGCGGATAGTTTTCGTCAACCGCTTTGATCTCAACGAGCTGCAGCGTTTCGCCGTGCTGGATGACACTGCGGAAGGAGAGGGTATGCGCGGTGCTCAGGCTGTTCGCAGCGGCCAGCTGTTGCAGGGTTTCCGATATGGGATTCGGCGATTCGAGCGCGATATCGGCGGCCAGCAGCGCGCTGCCCTGTTGCGCGAGTGCGCGCTCCACGCGGTTTACGAACAGGCTCACCGCGCTCATCGCCGTGACCGCTACCGCAAGAGCCGCAACAATGAGGGTCAGCTCGCCCGCGCGCAGGTCGCGCACCAGTGCCAGCGCCCCCAGGCGCAGCGCGTGACGCATCGCATTCATGCGCCGTTCACCAGCCGCCCGCCTTCGAGCGTCAGCCGGCGTTCGCAGAGCGAGGCAATCGCTTCATCGTGCGTGACCAGCACCAGTGTGGTGCCGGACTCCTGCCGCAGCGAGAACAGTTGTTCGGCGACCAGGGCGCCGGTGCGCTGATCGAGATTGCCAGTGGGTTCGTCGGCGAACAGGATCCGGGGCCGCGTTACGAAGGCGCGCGCTATGGCGACGCGCTGCTGTTCGCCGCCGGAGAGCTGACTGGGGTAGTGACGCTCACGACCGTGCAGGCCGACGCGCGCAAGGATCTGCATGGCTGCCTCGCCCGCCCGCGCATCGCGCTGCAGTTCCAGCGGCAGCATGACGTTCTCGCGCGCGGTCAGGCTGGGGAGCAACTGGAAGCTCTGGAACACGAATCCTACGCGCCCGGCACGCAGCCGCGCGCGACCGTCTTCATCAAGCGAGTGCAAGTCCGCGCCGTCTATCAGAACCCGGCCGCGGGTCGGCGTGTCCAATCCGGCGAGCAGACTCAACAGCGTCGACTTTCCGGAGCCCGACACGCCCAGCACCGCCACTGCCTCGCCGGCTGCTATGCGAAAGCTGATATCATCAAGAATGGTCAGGGGGCCTTCCGGACTGGGCACGGTCTTGCTTAAGCGCTCGGCGACGATGAGGGGAGCGGTTGCGACTTTCTTCATGCGTCTTGTCTGGTGCCTGTGTTTAAGTCTGGGGGCGACGCCGGTGCAGGCAGAAGTTCCCGTGATCCTGGTGCTGGGGGACAGTCTGAGCGCCGCCTACGGCATTCCGATCGAGCGCGGCTGGGTGAGCCTGCTCGCGAGGCGTCTGCACGATCAAGGTTATCCGCATCGCGTCGTGAACGCGAGCATCAGCGGCGAAACCACGCGCGGAGCGCTCGATCGATTGAGCGCCGCCCTGGAAGCACACCGGCCGGCTGTGGTGCTGGTGGAGCTCGGCGCCAACGACGGCCTGCGCGGGATCCCGATCGCGGAGGTGTCCGCCAATCTCACGCGCATCGTCAAGGCGGCGCAGGCGAGCGGTGCGAAGGTGTTGCTTTTGAGCATGCGTCTGCCGCCAAACTACGGTCCGGCATACGTCGGGCAGTTTGAGGGGCTCTACGAGCGCGTCGCCGACGATACGCAGGCCACGCTCGCGCCGTTCTTGTTGCAGGGTGTCGCCGGCGATCCACAGTACGTCCAGGACGACGGGCTACACCCGGGCGCGGCCGCGCACCCAATCATGCTCCGCAACATCTGGCCGGCGCTGGAGCCCCTGCTGCAGGGATCGGCGCGCCTCGTCGAACCGTGAGGTTCTGCTCTCAATGCGGCGCATCCCTCGAGCGGCGGATCCCCGCGGGGGACAACCGCGAGCGCGACGTGTGCACCGTCTGTGCGGCTGTGCATTACCAGAATCCCAAGATCGTCGCCGGCTGCATCGTCGAATGGGAGGATCGTGTCCTGCTCTGCAAGCGCGCTATCGAACCGCGCTACGGACTGTGGACGCTGCCGGCCGGTTTCATGGAAAACGACGAGACCGCCACTGAGGCAGCTGCGCGCGAGACCATGGAGGAGGCCAGCGCGCGCGTGGACATCATCGGCCTGCACACCGTGCTCAGCATTCCGCACGCCAACCAGGTGTACATGATGTTCCGGGCACGTTTGCTCGAGCCGGACCTCGCGGCGACACACGAAAGCCTCGAGGTGGCGCTGTTTGATGAGCCGGCGATCCCCTGGGATGCGCTTGCCTTCCCGACCATCCTCCATACGCTGCGCTTCTATTACGCCGACCGGAAGGCGGGGCAATATCTCGTCCACGTGGGCGACATCGTAAGGAGCGGCGGTCAGGCGCATTTCCACGAACGCCGCCCACCGCCCGTTCCGTGACACGTCGAGGTTGGCAGGCGCAGAGGAAATCGCTATTGTGGCGCGCCTGAAATTTTTCGATACGGGAAGGCCACATCTATGATCAAGCCGCACGGCTCCGAGACCCTGAACCCCTTGTTTGTCTACGACGTCAAGGAACACCACGAACTTTCGCGCGAGGCCGAGTCATTGCCTTCGCTGCTGCTTAGCTCTGCCGCCGCCGCCAATGCCGTCATGCTCGGCGCCGGTTATTTCAACCCGCTCACCGGCTACATGAACCTGGCCGATACGGCGAGTGTCGCCGAGAAGATGCACACCAGAACCGGTCGGTTCTGGCCGGTGCCTGTTGTTAACCGCAGCGACGATATCGCCGCCCTAAAAGGCAAGCACCGCATCGCCCTGCGCGATCCAAGTCTGCCTGGGAATCCGGTGATCGCCGTGCAGGATGTCACCGACATCGAAGCAGTCAGCGACGGGCAGTTGAAGGATGTCACGAATGCCGTTTTTCGCACACTGGATGCGAAGCATCCGGGTGTGGCGACGTTCACGGGTCTCGGCCGTTATCTGCTCTCCGGGCCCATCCGCGTGCTCAACTTTAGCTACTTTCAGCAAGACTTCCCCGATACTTTCCGCACGGCGGTGGAGATCAGAAACGAGATCGCCGAGCGCGGGTGGAACAAGGTCGTCGCCTTCCAGACTCGTAACCCCATGCACCGCGCTCATGAGGAGTTGTGCAAGATGGCGCAGGCGGCGACCAAGGCCGATGGCGTGCTCATCCACATGCTACTCGGCAAGCTGAAGTCCGGCGACATCCCGGCACCGGTGCGCGATGCCGCGATTCGCAAGATGGTGGAGCTGTATTTTCCGCCGAACTCGGTGATGGTGACCGGCTACGGGTTCGACATGCTCTACGCCGGTCCGCGCGAGGCGGTGCTGCACGCCGTGTTCCGCCAGAACGCCGGCTGCGACTATCTCATCGTCGGCCGTGACCATGCCGGCGTCGGCAGCTATTACGGACCGTTCGATGCACAGAGTATCTTCGATGCCGAAGTTCCGGAGGATGCACTGAAGATTCAGATCTTCCGCGCCGACAATACGGCGTACTCGAGAAAACTTGGGCGTGTCGTCATGAAACGCGACGCCCCCGATCACGGACCGGAGGACTTCGTGGATCTCTCCGGGACCAAGGTGCGCGAGATGCTGGCTGCGGGCCACCCGTTGCCGGTGGAGTTCGCCCGCCCCGAGGTCGCTGCGATCCTGATGCAGTACTATCAGTCGGAGGCCGGCCGCGCGAACTGACGCGAGGCGTCATCCCGTACATGGACTGTACGGGATCCAGAGGCATGGATGCCGTCCTTGGGATCTGGATTCTGCCAATCCCTGGCCAGAATGACGGCGCATCAATGACGAGAGAGGAGGGAGGGAACCATGTCCAAGACCATCTTTGGCAAGATCATCGATAAAGAGATCCCCGCCAAGATCGTCTATGAAGACGATCTCTGTCTCGCTTTCCACGACGTGGCGCCGCGGGCGCCGATGCATATCCTGGTAGTCCCCAAGAAGCCGATCGCCAAGATCGCCGACGCGACCGGCGAGGATCAGACGCTTCTTGGTCACCTCATGCTCAAGGCCGCACAGATCGCCAAGGATCAGGGCTACCGAGAGGCATTCCGGCTGGTGGTGAACAACGGCGAGGACGCCGGGCAGACAGTGTTTCATTTGCACGTCCATGTGCTTGGCGGCCGTCCCTTCACCTGGCCGCCCGGTTGAGCGGAGCGGCGCATCCAGCGCGGGTTATGAAGTGGCCCCCGTGTCAGGCGGGCGGCGGCGTCGCTTACTATTCGGTGAGCGGCAGCGTGCCGGCAGTCGACGCGCGCCTCTGCCGACGATCGATCAGACCCTGAATGACGATGTAGAACACCGGTGTGAGCAGCAGGCCAAAGAGGGTCACACCCAACATGCCGCTGAACACCGCGGTACCCAGTGCGCGGCGGCCTTCGGCACCGGCTCCCGATGAGACCACCAGCGGTACCACGCCGAGAATGAACGCGAAGGAGGTCATCAGGATGGGCCGGAAGCGCAGTCGAGCGGCCTCGACCACCGCCTCGAAGCGGGAGCGGCCAGCGTGACGGAGCTTGTTGGCGAACTCGACGATCAGGATTGCATTCTTGCTGGCGAGCCCGACCAGCACGATGAAGCCGATCTGCGTAAATACGTTGTTGTCGTAATGCCTCAGCCACACGCCACCGATGGCCGACAGCAGACACATAGGCACGATCAGGATGACCGCGAGCGGCAATGACCAGCTCTCGTACTGCGCAGCGAGGGTGAGGAAGACGAACAGCACGCACAGCGGAAAGATGAATACGGCGGTATTACCGGCCAGGATCTGCTGGTAGGTCAGCTCCGTCCACTCGAAGCCCATGCTGGCGGGCAGCTCGCGGCTGGCGACGCGCTCCATTTTCTCGATTGCCTGACTCGTGCTGACGCCCGGCAGCGTGCCGCCGTTCACCTCTGCGGCGGGATAGAGGTTGTAACGCACCACTTTGTCCGGCCCCGTTATCTCGCGCACCTCCATCACTGAGTCGAGTGGGACCATCTCGCCGCCGGCATTTCTCGTCTTCAACCTGCCGATGTCCTCCGGGGTCACGCGGTAGGCGGCATCAGCCTGTGCGGTCACCTGATAGGTGCGGCCGAACAGGTTGAAGTCATTGACATAGAGCGAGCCAAGATAGACCTGCAGCGTCTCGAAGATGTTGCCCAGCTCGACGTTGTGCCTCTTGGCCTTGGTGCGGTCGACGTCCACAAAAAGCTGCGGCACGTTGGCGCGGAAGGTGGTGAACAGCCCCACCAGCCCCGGCTCCCTGGACGCCTCCGCGATTACCTGGCCCGTGCTCGCTTCCAGCGCCCCGTAGCCGGCGCTGCCGCGGTCCTGGAGCATCATCTTGAAGCCACCCACCGAGCTCATGCCGCGGACCGGCGGTGGCGGGAACACGGCGACGTAGGCATCCCGGATCCTCGAGAGCTTCTGCCGCAACTGGTTGGCGATGGCATCGGAGTGGAGATCGGGCGAGGCGCGGTTGGCGAAATCGTCGAGCACGACGAACATCGTCCCGGTGTTCGACTGGTTGATGCCACCGGAGACCACCGACCAGCCGGCGATGACCACCGCGTCCCGGACTCCCGTTGTGGTACCTACCATCTCGGTCGCCTGGCGCATGACCGCGTCGGTCCGTTCGAGTGATGCCGCATCGGGCAGTTGCGCGAACACGACGAGATAGCCCTGATCCTGGTTCGGGATGTAACCGGTGGGGACGGCCCTGAAGCCGAGGTAAGTGAGGCCCAGCAATCCCAGGTAGACGAGCAGTGCGAGCGCGGCCATGCGGATGAGCCTGCCGACCGTGGCGCCATACCACGCCGTGGCCTTGCGAAAAACGTAGTTGAACGCGCGGAAGAACCAGCCAAAGAGCAGGTCGAGCAGACGTCCGAACCAGTCCTTCTTTTCGTCGTGGGGCTTCAGTACCAGTGCGCCGAGCGCCGGGCTCAGCGTCAGGGAATTGAAGGCGGAGATGATGGTCGACACTGCAATGGTGAGCGCGAACTGGCGGTAGAACTGGCCGGTGATGCCGGTGATGAAGGCGGTCGGCACGAACACGGCGGTCAGCACCAGGGCGGTGGCAACGACGGGTCCCGAAACCTCGTCCATGGCCTTGCGCGCTGCGTTGGGAGGCGCGAGCCCAAGCTCAATGTTCCGCTCGATGTTCTCCACCACGACGATGGCGTCGTCCACGACAATGCCGATGGCGAGCACCATACCGAACAGCGAGAGCGTATTGAGCGAGAAGCCGAACGCCTGCATCACCGCAAGGGTGCCGATGAGCGATACCGGGACGGCGAGCAGCGGGATCAGTGTCGCGCGCCAGGTCTGCAGGAACACCAGCACCACCAGCGCGACCAGGATCACCGCCTCGAGCAGCGTCTTCACCACCGCTTCGATCGACTGCTGCACGAAGGGCGTGGTGTCATAAACGATGCGGTGCTGGAGGCCCCTGGGGAAGCGCTTCCCCAGATCCTGCATGGCATTCGCGATGGCCGCCTTGGTCTCCAGCGCGTTCGAGCCCGGAAGCTGAAAGACCACCAGGCCGACTGATGGCATGCCGCTGACATACATGTTGGTGCCGTAATCCTTGGCGCCCAGTTCCACGCGCGCGACATCACGCACGCGGGTGATCTCGCCCTCCTCGCCGGTCTTGATGACGATGTTTGCGAACTCCTCCTCGCTGCTCAGACGGCCAAGCGTGCTGACGGTGAACTGGAACGGCGTGCCCTCCGGCACTGGCGGCTGGCCGATGACGCCGGCGGCGACCTGCACGTTCTGCTCGCGCAGTGCGGCCACCACATCGCTTGCGGTCAAGCCGCGTGCCGCCACCTGCTCGGGGTTGAGCCAGACGCGCATGCTGTAGTCGCGGGCGCCCACGACCAGGATGTCGCCGACGCCGGGCAGGCGCGCGAGCACGTCCTTCACCTGCAGCAACGCGTAGTTGCTTAAGTACGTCTGGTCGTAGGTGCCATCGGGCGAGACGAGGTTGACGACCAGGGTCAAGTCCGGCGAACGCTTGCGCACGGTGATGCCCTGCCGCCGCACCTCCTCCGGCAGCCGCGGTTCGGCGAGTGCGACGCGGTTCTGCACGAGCACCTGCGCAGCGTCCAGATCGGTGCCCAGCTTGAAGGTGACAGTGAGGTTCATACTGCCGTCGTTGGTGGACTGCGACGACATGTAAAGCATGTTCTCCACACCGTTCACCTCCTGCTCGATCGGCGTGGCAACCGTCTCTGCGACGACCTTTGCATTGGCGCCGGGATAGACCGCACGGACGGTCACTGTCGGCGGCGCGATCTCGGGATACTGCGCGACCGGCAGTTCGAGGAGCGCAATCGCACCCACGATCACAATGACGATGGACAGCACGCCAGCGAAGATGGGGCGGTCTATGAAGAAGTGACTGAACCTCATGGACGCTGCTCAGTCCGCGGCGCCGGATCAGCGGGCGCGCCCGCCGAGCCCGGGGAAGACACTTCGAGGTCCGCGACGCGGCCCAGCCCAATCTCCGGCACCTTCAACGGCTCCTCGCTGGGAACGACCGTGACATCCGGCCGTGCCTTCTGCTGACCCTCGACAATCACCTGCTCGCCGGCCCTGAGCCCCGCGGTGATGACGCGGAATCCCTCGATGAGACGACCGAGCTCGACCGGCCGGTACTCCACTTTGTTATCATCCTTCACTACCCAGACAAACTTCCTGCCCTGATCGCTGCCGATAGCGCGCTCGCTCATCAGCACTGCCCGGTACTCGGGGCCGCCGGGGATGAGAATCCGGCCGAACATCCCGGCTGAGAGCAGGTCCTCCGGGTTGGGAAATACGGTGCGCCCGATCGTGGTACCGGTGGCAGCGTCAAAACGCGGTTTCACGAAATCCGTGTGGCCGATGTAGGGATACTCTGTGCCGTCGGCGAGTTGCAGGCGCGCAGGAATGGCGCCGTCGCGCGCACTCTTGCGCTTGCCCTCTCTTGCGAGCTTGCGGTACTTGAGCACGTTGCGTTCATCGACGTCGAGGTAGACGTACATCGGATCGACGGACACGATCGTGGTGAGCAGCGTGTCGTCAGCTCTGATGAGGTTGCCTTTGGTGACGAACGTGCGGTCGATGCGGCCGCCGATTGGCGCGCGGATCTCGGTGAACTCGAGGTTGAGCCGGGCCGACTCGCGGGCCGCGCGTGCCGACTCCAGCGACGCCTGGGTATTGCGCAGTTCACCCTGCCGCTGCTCAGCCTCTTCGGCGGGCATCACCCCTTGCCTGCTCAGGCGCTGCGCGCGGCGAGCCTCGCTTGACGCCACCTCAAGGCGCGCGTTGGCGCTCTCAATCGCGGCGTCAGCCTGAGCAAGCGCCGCCTGGTAGGGACGCTGATCGATGACGTACAGCACCTCGCCAGCCTGCACGCGGCTGCCGTCCCTGAAGCGCACCGCGTCCAGGTAGCCGCTCACCCGCGCGCGCACATCCACCGTCTCCACGGCATCGACACGGCCCGTATAGATGTCCCATTCAACCACCGGTCTCTCCACCGCCCGGCTCACCGTCACCTCGGGCAGTGGCGCCGGGGGCGCGCTGGCCGGGGCCTGGCCCCGGCCGCAGGCGCTGACGGCAAACAGATTCGTGATGAGCAACGTGTGGATGGAGATCCCGCGCACGATAGTCACTCCGTCGATGTGAGTGCGAATACCTGCGACCCCGAACGAATCCAGGACGGGCGGGTGAGACGACAGGACCGCCGCCGAAAGTCCCCTCAACGCTTTACCGCTCCGCACAAACTCTCTCACACGTTAGTTGCGCGGGTTCACCGGCGTCAATCAGGGCGCCTGAGTGGCGTACACAGTCAGTCGCGAAACGCGGCTGCAGGCGGGAGAGCCGGCGCGCTACGGGGCGCGTCTCATCGAGTCGAAGAAATCGTCGTTGTTCTTGGTGGCCTTGAGACGCTCGAGCAGGAACTCGATCGCGGCCACCTCGTCCATCGGAGCGAGCAGCTTGCGCAAGATCCAGGTCTTTTGCAGCTCATCGGCCGGAACCAGCAGTTCTTCGCGGCGGGTGCCGGAGCGGTTGATGTTGATGGAGGGGAAGATGCGGCGCTCGGCGATCTTGCGTTCAAGATGCAGCTCCATGTTACCGGTGCCCTTGAACTCTTCGTAGATGATGTCGTCCATGCGCGAGCCGGTATCGATAAGCGCCGTAGCGATGATGCTGAGCGAGCCGCCCTCCTCGATGTTGCGGGCGGCGCCAAAGAAGCGCTTCGGCCGCTGCAGCGCGTTGGCATCCACGCCGCCGGTAAGCACCTTGCCGGAGGAGGGCACGACGGTGTTATAGGCACGCGCCAGACGCGTGATCGAGTCGAGCAGGATGACGACATCACGCTTGTGCTCGACCAGCCGCTTGGCCTTCTCGATGACCATCTCGGCGACCTGCACATGACGGGTGGCCGGCTCATCGAAGGTGCTGGACACCACCTCGCCCTTCACCGAGCGCTCCATCTCGGTCACCTCCTCCGGGCGCTCGTCGATGAGTAGTACGATGAGGTAGCACTCCGGGTGATTGGTGACGATGGACTGCGCGATGCTTTGCAGCAGCATGGTCTTGCCGGCCTTCGGCGGCGAGACGATGAGGCCGCGCTGGCCCTTGCCGATCGGGGCAACGAGGTCGACCACACGCGGGGTAAGGTCCTCGGTGCTGCCATTGCCGCGCTCCAGCGTCAGACGCTGGTTGGCGAACAGCGGCGTGAGGTTTTCGAACAAAACCTTGTTCTTGGCGTTTTCCGGCGGCTCGAAGTTGATCTCGTTGACCTTCAGCAGCGCAAAATAGCGTTCGCCCTCCTTGGGCGGACGGATGGTGCCGGAGATGCAGTCGCCGGTGCGCAGATTGAACCGGCGAATCTGCGAAGGGCTGACGTAGATGTCATCCGGGCCGGCCAAGTAGGAGCCGTCTGCCGAACGGAGGAACCCGAAACCGTCCTGCAGGATCTCCAGCACCCCGTCGCCCCAGATCTCGTCGCCCTTCTTGGCCTGGGCCTTGAGGATACCGAAAATGACGTCCTGCTTGCGCGAGCGGGCGGCGCCTTCGATACCCAGGTCCTCGGCCACCGTGATGAGGTCCGATGCGGGTTTCCGCTTGAGTTCGGTCAGGTTCATTTGCGGTTCTGGATCGCCTATGGAAGGAAGCACGCGCGCAGGACGGTGCCTGCGCCACGAAAAACGTTAAAAGCGTTCGGTTAGGAAGAACTGCCGGAACCGGCGGATCAGAACAGTATTTACGTATTTAACGTAGCATGGCAGGTAGACTTCGTCCAGTCCTCTTGTCCTGTCGTGTGGCATCCCTGCCGCGGGCACGGCACTTGTCATATGTTACTGTCGATGAACGCTGCGAGCTGGGACTTCGATAATGCGCCGACTTTCGTTGCCGCGACGTTGCCGTCCTTAAAGATCATCAGGGTGGGGATGCCGCGGATGTTGAACTTCATCGTCGTGTCGCGGTTCTCGTCGATGTTGAGCTTCGCAATCTTGAGCCGCCCGGCGTAGTCCTGAGAGACCTCATTAAGGATGGGTGTAATTATCCGGCAGGGGCCGCACCACTCTGCCCAGTAGTCAACGAGTACCGGGACGTCGGAGTTCAGCACCTCACTCTCGAAGCTGGTGTCAGTAACGTGGACGATGTTGTCGCTGCTCATGCGCGTGATTAGCCTGGCGTGATTAGCCTGCGGGGGACGCGCCTAACATTCTCAGCCCAACACTCGGACGATTGCAAGCAACCCCACCGCGCCACCGTTGTTTACGTTATGCTAACGGCATGACCGAGGCCACAACAGCGCCGGATGTGTTTCACCGGCTGCCGCTGCATCCGTTGTTGCTCAAGGGCGTTGAGACGGCCGGCTTCACGCGCTGCACGCCGATACAGACATTGGCGCTGCCGATCGCGCTTTCCGGTCACGATGTGGCGGGACAGGCGCAAACCGGCACGGGCAAGACTGCCGCCTTCCTGCTTGCGTTGATGAACCGTCTGCTCAACGTTCCGGCATCGCCAGGCCGGCACGCCAATCAGCCGCGGGCGATCGTGCTGGCGCCGACCCGCGAACTGGCCATCCAGATCCATAAGGACGCCACCGCCCTCGGGCAGTTCACCGGCTTGCGCTTCTCTCTGATTTATGGCGGTGTCGATTACGACAAACAGCGCGCGCAGCTCAAGGCGGGCGTCGATATCCTGATCGGCACACCGGGGCGCATCATCGACTATTTCAAGCAGCGTGTCTTCGACCTGCGCGCGATTGAGGTGGCGGTGCTGGATGAGGCCGATCGCATGTTCGATCTCGGCTTCATCAAGGACATCCGCTTCCTCCTCAGGCGGATGCCACCGCCCGAGCAGCGCCTGTCCATGCTGTTCTCGGCCACCCTCTCCCTGCGCGTGCATGAGCTCGCCTACGAGCACATGAATAACCCGCGCGTCGTGGAGGTCAACCCCGAACAGGTCACGGTCGACACCGTCTCGCAGACACTGTACCACGTCGAGAGCCGCGAAAAGCTGCCGTTCCTGGTGGGATTGCTGCGCCGGGTTAATCCGCTGCGCACACTGGTTTTCGTCAACACCAAGCGCACGGCCGACCGGGTGGCCGCTACGCTGCTCGCGAACGGCTGCGAGGCGCAAGTACTGTCCGGCGACGTTCCGCAACGGAAACGGCAAAGCCTGCTCGCGCGTTTCACCCGCGGCGAACTGCCGGTGCTGGTGGCTACCGATGTCGCGGCGCGCGGCCTGCATATCCCCGGCGTCAGCCATGTCATCAACTATGACCTGCCGCAGAACGGCGAGGACTACGTGCACCGGATCGGGCGGACGGCACGTGCGGGGGCGAGTGGTGACGCCATCACCCTCGCCTGCGAAGAGTACGTCTACCCGCTCATGGACATCGAAGAATACATTGGTCACAAAATCCCGACGGCCGAGGTGAGCGCCGATATGCTGGCCGCCCTGCTGCCTGCGGTCAGGGAGCCACGCGGCGAACGGCGGCGAAGCGGTGGACCGCGGCGCGGCGAACGGCAGGGGGGCAAGGAAGGCAGGGGGCGTCGCCAGCGCACGCCCACCGCAGCGTGAACGGGTTGCCGCGGTCCTGGGGCGTAATCAGGTCGGGGAGCGCGCCGTAAGACATTCGCGCAACCAGGCGGCGATCGCGCCGATTTCCTCCGCGCACACGGCATGCGCCATCGGGTAGGTCCTCCACTCCACGTGATAGCCGCATGCGCGCAGCAAGCTGGCTGACGGTTCTCCCTGCAGCGTTGCGATGACGGGATCCGCGGTGCCGTGCGCCATCAGCACGGGGATATTCGCGTTCGCGGGATGGGCCTCGGTCCTGAGCGTGACCGGCAGCGGCAGGTAGGTGGACAACGCGAGGATCCCCGCAAGCGGCTGCGGATAACGCAGCCCCGCAAAGAGCGCGATCGCGCCTCCTTGGGAGAACCCGGCGAGGACGATGTGCTCGCTGCCAATCCCGCCGGCGACCTCGCGCCCAATGTATTCCCCGAGCAACCGTGCGGAGTCGCGTATCCCCACTTCGTCCTCGCGCCGTGTGAGGTCCATCTACTGTGACGTCGTACCAGCCTCGCATGGCCATGCTGCTGTTGATGGTGATGGGACGGATCGGGGCGTGCGGGAACACAAAACGGATGCCGTGGGCGCGCGGCAGTTGCAACTCGGGGATGATCGGTTCGAAGTCGTGACCATCGGCCCCGAGCCCGTGCAGCCAGATGACGCTTGCGTGATGCGGACCCGGTGGCTCCACGACGAGAGCATTGGGATGTAAGGCCATGGAACAGGATGTGAGGTGGCGGGTGACGGTAGGAATTAGCCCGCCCTCACTTTATCATGAGCTTTCATCAGTAAACGCCAGCCAGAAACCATGACAATCATGCACGCGCGCAAGCTGGGGGCGCTGCTCGCCCTGCTCGCTGCCCTCCTGCTCGGCGGCTGCGGGCAGAAGGGCGATCTCTACATTCCGGACAAGCAGGCGGCGGCGTCCCCTCGCAACCCCGGTTAGTTCACGTGGACGTGTTTCATTATCGGGACCACCACCTGTGGGTGGAGGAGGTGGCGCTGAGCGACGTTGCCGCCAGGTTCGGCACGCCTGCCTACGTCTACTCGCGCGCGGCCATCGAGGAGCGGTGGCGGGCGTTCGATGAAGGCTTTGCCGCACTGCCGCACCTCATATGCTATGCCGTCAAGGCGAATTCGAACCTGGCTGTGCTCAACGTGCTGGTACGATTGGGGTCAGGATTCGACATTGTGTCGGTCGGGGAGCTGGAACGGGTCCTGCGCGCGGGAGGCGACCCCGCCAAGGTGGTGTTCGCCGGCGTCGGGAAGCGCGATGATGAGATCCGCCGTGCCCTCGAGGTCGGCATCCGCTGTTTCAACGTGGAGCTGCTACCCGAGCTCGACCGCATCAACCGGATGGCCGCAAATCTGGGCGTCAAGGCGCCGGTGGCGCTGCGCGTCAATCCCGATGTGGACGCCCGCACTCACCCGTACGTCGCCACCGGCATGAAGGAGAACAAGTTTGGCATCGCGGCTGATGAGGCGCTCGCCGCCTACGCGCACGCGGCCGCACTGCCGCACTTGAATGTGATCGGAATCGGCTGTCACATTGGTTCGCAGCTCACTGAGGTCGGTCCCTTCGAGGATGCGGTAGCAAAGCTGGTCGACCTCATCAAGCGGCTTGCCGCGCGCGGCATCGCCCTGCGGCACGTCGACATCGGCGGCGGCCTGGGGATCCGCTATCGTGATGAACAGCCCCCCAGCATTGGCGCCTACGCGCAGGCGGTCGGTGCCCTGCTGGCCGGCCACGCAGCGGAGCTGCTGCTGCAGCCGGGCCGCGCCATTGTAGGCAACGCGGGGGCCCTGCTCACGCGCGTGGAGCATATCAAGGTGACCGGGGCAAAACGCTTTGCCGTTGTGGACGCAGCCATGAACGACCTGGTGCGGCCCGCGCTTTATAACTCCTGGCATGAGGTGCTATGTGAGCGTGCTGGGGACGACATTCCGGAAGTCTTCGACATTGTCGGACCGGTCTGTGAGAGTGGTGACTTTCTCGCCCGTGGACGCGCACTGGCCTTGCGGGAAGGCGACCTGCTCGCAATCATGTCCGCTGGCGCCTATGGCTTTACCATGAGTTCGAATTACAATTCGCGGCCGCGCCCCGCGGAGGTCTTGGTCGACGGGCGGATGAGCAGGCTGGTGCGTCACCGCGAGACCGCCGCCGATCTCATGGCGGGCGAGCGCTTTTACGAGGACTAACAGGCCGTGCACTGTGATGGGGCGCGCGGCCTGCAAGCGCATAGGCATGGTGCGTGCGTTCATCGCGCTGAGCCTTAACGTATTGTTTATAAAAAATAATTGACTGGCATGCTTCCTGCTGCCAGGCGACGATGCCGAAGTACTGACCTAGTGGGCTTTTCCAGTGGTTTGAACCCGAAATCCGTTGCGGAGGAGAAAGTATGTCTACAGCAGACCAAGTCCTAAGAATGATCAAGGACAAGGAGATCAGGTTTATCGATCTCCGCTTCACTGATACGCGCGGCAAGGAGCAGCACGTGACGGTCCCTGCCAAGTATTTCACCGAGGAGAAGTTTGAGCACGGCCATGCGTTCGACGGCTCCTCCATTGCCGGCTGGAAGGGTATCCAGGCCTCCGACATGCTGCTCATGCCGGATCCCGCAACAGCGCGGCTCGACCCGTTCACCGAAGAGCCGGTACTGGACATGACCTGCGACGTGCTGGAACCGATGGACGGCAAGGGCTACGACCGCGACCCACGCACCATCGCCAAACGCGCCGAAGCATTCCTGAAGTCGACCGGCGTCGGTGATACCGCCTACTTCGGACCGGAGCCCGAGTTCTTCATCTTCGACGGCGTCACCTGGAACATCGACATGTCTGGCAGTTTCGTCAAAATCCGCTCCGAAGAAGCGCCGTGGTCTTCCGGCACGGACTACGAGGAAGGCAACATGGGTCACCGCGCGCCTGTCAAGGGCGGATATTTCCCGGTACCGCCGACTGACACGCTCCTCGACATCCGCAACGCGATCGCGGTGGCGTTGGAGAAGCAGGGCGTGGAGGTAGAGGTCCACCATCACGAAGTTGCCGCGGCAGGTCAGAATGAAGTGGGTACTCGCTTCGCTCCCCTTGTCCAGCGGGCGGACTGGATGCAGATCCTCAAGTACACGGTCTGGAATGTCGCGAACTCCTACGGCAAGACCGCGACATTCATGCCCAAACCTGTCGTGGGCGACAACGGCTCCGGCATGCACGTGCACCAGTCGGTGTGGAAGGGCGGCCAGAATCTGTTCGCCGGGGATGGCTACTCTGGTCTCTCGGAGTTAGCGCTTTACTACATCGGCGGCATCATCAAGCACGCGAAGGCGCTAAACGCGATCACAAACCCGGGCACCAATTCCTACAAGCGTCTGGTACCTGGCTTCGAAGCGCCCATCAACCTCGCGTACTCGGCGCGCAACCGCTCGGCGGCCTGCCGCATCCCCTATGTCTCGAGCCCGAAGGCCCGTCGCGTGGAGGTCCGTTTCCCGGATCCGACGACGAACCCGTATCTTGCCTTCGCGGCAATGCTGATGGCGGGTATGGATGGCGTGCAGAACAAGATCCATCCAGGCGATCCCATTGACAAGAACATGTACGACCTCCCGCCGGAGGAGGCGAAGCGCGTGCCCAAGGTCTGTGCCTCGCTTGAAGAGGCGCTCGATCACCTCAGTAAGGATCGAGCGTTCCTGACCAGAGGCGGGGTCTTCTCAGAAGACATGCTCGACGCCTACGTGGCTCTCAAGGAAGAGGAGCTAACCCGTTTCCGGATGACCACCCATCCGGTCGAGTTCGACATGTACTACAGCTCCTAGACGTTCGAGGAACTGATGTCGTGGAGGAAGGCCCCCCGAACAGGGACCTTTCCTTTTGGTCTAACTTGTGACCTCAACACGGCTTGGCTATTCTGCAACCATGCGCCTCATTGTGCTCGCAACAGCGGGGCTGTTCTCGGCGGTCGCCCCTGCCGACACCGAGTTGTACAAGTGGACAGACGAAGGTGGGATCGTCCATTTTTCGGATCAGCCGGGACCGGGGGCGGAGAAGATCCGGGTTCGCGATGTGCCTACCATCGCGGCGCCGCCGCTGCAGGATATCGCCGCGCCAAAGGATACGGCCGGCTTCCACTATCAGGCCATGGCCATCACCAGCCCGCCGAACAACGGTACGGTCCGGGACAACAGCGGGGCCGTCAATGTCAGTGTCGAACTCGTGCCGCCGTTGCGGTCCGACTTGGGCCACAGCATCCGGGTAAGTCTGGACGGTCAGACCCAGGGCGGGGCAGCCACCCAGTTCGCGTTCGCAAACGTTGATCGCGGGACGCACAGCGTCAAGGCAGCCGTGCTCGACAAGGCGGGCAAGACACTGATGCACAGCAGCTCCAGCTTCACCCTGCACCGCGCCTCCAGGTTGTTGCGGAATAACCAGCCCGCCCAAGGTGGCGCAAGCCCCGGCGGTGCTCCCACCCCTCCCGCCGGCACGGGCGGAGCCAACGCTCCTGCCGCTACAGGAGGAACCAATCCTTCCCCCACTATGGGCGGCACACCCTAGTTTCCGTAAACCTCGCCTTCACGCGCTGGCCTCCCACACGCCAGCGGCTCGCCGCGCCGCTCTGGCTGTGGTCTGAATATTGCTGATACGTAGGCATTCATAGCGAGCCTCATCCGGTGAGGCCATATAACGTTCTGATCAATAAATACATATCACACGGCATTTGGTTCGGCGCCCATGACATCCCAGACTAATGCACTACAATGGTGCATCAATGGGAGCTTACTAATGATCTCGGTGCAAGAGGTGCAGCGGTTAGTGGACAGCCTCACCACCGCGGTCCTCATCTTCGACCGCACCCTCGGCCTCCAATATCTAAACAGCGCAGCCGAAGCCATGCTATCGATCAGCGCGCGCAAGGCTCTGGGAGAGCCGGCCGGGAAGCTGTTCGCCAGTGCCCCTGCCTTACTGCTAGAGAATCTGCAGCGGGCCCAGGCAACAGGCCAGCCGTTCACCGAGCGCGAAGTGGAGTTACGGCCAAGCCATGGCGAAGCCATCACGGTCGATTGCATCATCACTCCGATACTTGAAGACCGCCAGCGGCCTCAGGTGCTGCTCGAACTGGTGAATGTCGACCGTCTGCACCAGATCGTGCGCGAGGAGAGCATGAACTCGCAGCAGAAAATGACGAGCGCACTACTTCGCGGCATGGCGCACGAGGTGAAGAATCCGCTCGGCGGGATACGCGGCGCCGCGCAACTGCTCGAACGGGAACTGACCAGCGAGGCGCACCGTGAGTACACCCGCATCATCGTCGGGGAGGTCGACCGCCTGCGTAAACTCATCGACCGCATGCTGATCCCCGAAATGGCCAATCACCGGCTCGTGGTCAATGTCCACGAGATACTCGAGCACGTCCGCAGCCTGGTGCAGGCGGAGGCATCGGGGATTACGGTGCACCGTGATTACGATCCCAGCCTGCCGAATCTCTACGCCGATCGCGACCAACTCGTGCAGGCCGTCCTCAATGTCGTCCGCAACGCCGTACAGGCGGTGCATGACGGCGGCGACATCACCCTGCGCACCCGCATCGAGCGGCAATTGACCATCGGCGGACGCCCGCACCGGCTGGTCGTCCGCGTCGATGTGATCGATAGCGGGGCGGGGATCCCCGAAGAGATTGCCGATCAGATCTTTTATCCCATGGTCTCCGGCCGCCCTGACGGGACCGGCCTCGGTCTGTCGATCACGCATGCCCTCATCCACCGGCTGGGCGGGATGATTGCGTTCACGAGCCGGCCGGGCCGGACCGTATTCAGCATCTGTCTGCCGGCAGGACCCCATGACCAGAGCGAGTGAGATCTGGATCGTCGATGACGATCGATCCATCCGCTGGGTGCTGGAGAAGGCTCTCACGCAGGCGGGCATGCATGTCACCAGCTTCGAGACCGCCGACACGGCCCTGCGCAAGTTGAGTGTCGAGGTGCCGGACGCCATCTTTGCCGACATCCGCATGCCGGGCACCGACGGACTGAGCCTGATGCAGCAGGTGAAGCAGCGCCATCCAGATTTGCCTGTCATCGTGATGACCGCCTACGCGGATCTCGACCGCGCCGTGGCGGCGTTTCAGGGTGGTGCGTTCGAATACCTGCCGAAACCCTTCGACATCGATGATGCGGTGACGATCGTGCAGCGCGCCGTGCGCCGGCAGGCGGCAGCGACGAGCCCAGCCACCCAGGCCGGCGCGCCCGGCGCGGAGATGATCGGCGCGGCTCCGGCAATGCAGGAGCTATTCCGCGCGGTGGGGCGGCTGTCGCGCTCGCAGGTCACCGTACTCATCACCGGCGAGTCGGGCACCGGCAAGGAATTGGTGGCGCGGGCGCTGCAGCGCCACAGTCCGCGCGCGGACAAGCCGTTCATCGCGCTCAACACCGCCGCCATCCCGCGAGAGTTGCTGGAATCCGAGCTCTTCGGCCATGAGCGCGGGGCGTTCACTGGCGCCACCCAACAGCGCATCGGCCGATTCGAGCAGGCGCACGGCGGTACGCTGTTTCTCGATGAGATCGGCGACATGCCATCGGAGTTGCAGACGCGTCTGCTGCGTGTGCTGGCCGATGGCGAGTTCTATCGTGTCGGCGGCCACACGCCGATCCGCGTGGACGTGCGTGTCATTGCCGCCACCCATCAGGATCTGGAGCAGCGCGTGAAGGCCGGGCTATTCCGCGAGGACTTGTATCACCGTCTCAACGTTATTCATCTCCACATCCCTCCGCTGCGGGACCGCAAGGAAGACGTCAAGCCGATGGTCGAGCACTTCCTGGCCACGGCAGCCCGGGAGCTCGCCGTCGAACCCAAGGTCATCCAGCCGGATGCGCTCGCGCTGCTGGCGGCCCACGACTGGCCCGGCAATGTGCGTCAGCTCGACAATGTGTGCCGCTGGATCACGGTGATGGCGCCGGGCCGTGAAGTCCACGTCGCGGATCTCCCTCCAGAGCTGAGCCACACTGTGATGGAGACCGGGGCCAAGGATTGGGAGGCCGTACTTCTAAGCTGGGCCAATCAATGCCTGGCGCACGGCCAGTCGGATCTGCTGGCGCACGCGGTGCCGACCTTCGAGCGCATCCTGATCGAAGCGGCTTTAAGAAAGACCGGCGGTCGCCGGCAGGACGCAGCCAGGCTACTCGGCTGGGGCCGCAACACGCTGACCCGCAAGATCAAGGAGCTGAAGCTGGACCTGTAGCCGCCGGCGGAGCAAGTGCTGGCGGCTCATCGCAAGGGGAACGGCCAGTGAGCTAAGGAACCTCTGATTAAGTCAGAGGTTCCTGCGGCACAGGGATGTGCCGCCATCTTCGAAGGCGGCAAGCCGTTGAAGATGAAGCAAAGCAAAAACCACGCTTTTTGCTTGCGTGCTCTGAGAA
>JBQTIC010000030.1:0-26782 GCA_052388435.1 Chromatiales bacterium
CGAACTGTCGTCAGGCTGACCCTGAATAAGGCGGGTGAGTTCTTCCTTTACGGTGGACATAGGAAAAGCCTCCGTGTCGCGCTTAATTTTGCCACAGCCGCTTGTCGTCGGCGAATGGCACATAACGTTCGCAGCCACCGGCGCGCGACTGCGATGATGAACAGAGGTGCGACGCTTCACGCGCGTCCGTGTGGGCTGCGCTGTTAGGCCGCAGCGTCATTTGTCGAGGGTGTACTGCACCACCGGCACTCGCTTGCCATTGACCTCGGCGTCGAATGATACAGCCGAGATCAGGCGGTACCCATTCGCGTATAGGCCGGCCAGAGAGTTGGGCTGTTCCTTCGAATCCTTAGTGCGACACCGCAGCATAGTTGCCGGCGAAAGCTCATGCGGTTTGGTTTGTGCACTTTCGCTCCCGATGTAAGTGCAGATGACGATATCTCTTGCGTGTGCGACATGCGGAACGAACATGGCCGCAACTAACGAGGCCCCGGTGACCAACCACCGCGCACTGCGAGGATGCATTCGTGAAGCGCCCACAGTCGCTACCGACGTTCGTATGAGTTGCATGCGGGATATCCCCTTTTGATGCGGCCTAACGTGTTATAGGGCGCAGATTTGCTGGATAACCTGGCCGACTGCGCCATAACCTGGCGAGGGGTATGGAATCAAAAGACTCGCGCCGCTTGACTTTAGCACCATATAGTGTATATCTATACAGTATTATGCAATACATGAAAAACGCCACTCCTTTCCGTCGGCTCCGTGGCGACCATCAGTTGCCGCCACTGCGGGCAGCGCGGCTGATGGAGCAAGTCCGGGAGCGTATCCGCTACCTGCATTACAGCATACGTACGGAGCAGGTTTATGTCCATTGGATACGCGCCTTTATCGTGTTTCACGGGCGCAGCCGGCATCCCCGCGACATGGGTGGGCCGGAAGTGGAGGCATTCCTCACGTGGTTGGCCAGTGACAGGCGCGTGGCCGCCTCCACCCACCGGCAGGCGCTGTCGGCATTGCTGTTCCTCTACCAGAAGGTGCTCGGCCAGGATTTACCGTGGATGGGGAAGATTGGTCGGCCCAAGAAGGAGCCACGCTTGCCGGTGGTGTTATCGGTGGAGGAGGTGTCGCGCATCCTGGCGCTGCTGGAGGGCGAACACCGTCTGCTGGCGCAGTTGCTCTACGGTACGGGCATGCGCATCACTGAGGGGTTGCAGCTGCGTGTAAAGGATGTGGATTTCGAACGGCGCACGGTCATCGTTCGGCATGGAAAGGGCGGCAAGGACCGTGCGGTGATGTTGCCGGCAGCCATCGTGCCGGCCTTGCGGGAGCAACTGGCCCGCGCGCGGGTGCTGTGGGCGGCGGACCGTGAGGCCCAACGTGCGGGTGTGCACATACCCGATGCACTAGACCGCAAGTACCCGCGTGCCGGGGCGTCGTGGAACTGGTTTTGGGTATTTCCGCAGGTGGATCATTCGGTCGACCCTCGCTCGGGCATCGAGCGGCGGCATCATCTGTATGATCAAACCTTTCAGCGTGCCTTCAAGCGTGCGGTGGATCGTGCCGGCATCACCCGGCCGGCCACGCCTCATACGTTGCGTCACTCGTTCGCCACACACCTACTGCAATCGGGTTATGACATTCGCACCGTACAAGAGCTTTTGGGCCATTCGGACGTGAGCACGACCATGATCTACACCCATGTGCTCAAGGTCGGCGGCGGAGGAGTGCGCAGTCCGCTCGATGCCCTGGTCGTCAGGGAAGAAACACCTGTGTACGGATACGTTGCCTCGCTCGCGCCACCAGGGAGCTCCAACATGTCCATCACCGCCTTGCCATCCCACAGGTGACCTCATGATCGAACTCACGCGCCGACAGGCGGAGATCCTTAAACTCATCCGCCGTCATATTGAAAAGACCGGCATGCCACCGACGCGCGCGGATATCTGCGAAACGTTCGGCTTCAGCTCGCCCAACGCCGCCGAGCAGCACCTGCGCGCGCTCGCCAACAAGGGCGTCATCGAAATGGTGCCCGGCACCTCGCGCGGTATTCGTCTGGTCGCGCAGGGTGCCCGCGCGCCGGAGTTCTCCCTGCCGGTGGTCGGCCGGGTAGCAGCGGGCGAGCCCATCCTCGCCGTGGAACATATTGAAGATCACTATCGTGTCGACCCCAGCCTGTTCAGGCCGCGCGCGAACTACCTGCTGCGCGTGCGGGGATTAAGCATGCGCGATGCCGGGATCCTGGACGGCGATCTGCTCGCCGTGCATCGCACGCGCCAGGCCGAGAGCGACCAGATCGTGGTGGCGCGTGTGAACGACGAGGAAGTTACAGTCAAACGCTTCCGCCGGCGCAGCGCGTACCTCGTGCGGCTGCTGCCCGAGAATCCCGACTTCGATCCCATCGAGCTCGATCTGCGCGAAGACTCGCTCACGATCGAAGGCCTCGCCGTCGGCCTCCTGCGCACAAGGTAATGAACTGATTATGGGAGCCCCGTTAGTGGATGACGGATTGGCGACACCAGAAGTCGGCGCATGGGCTGAGGAAAAGTATCGACTTGTTCAGGGATATGCCCGTGTTTTTGCGACCTCAATGAAGCACAAATGGAAACGTGTTTACGTGGATTTGTTTGCAGGAAGTGGACGTTCGCGAATAGAAAGAACCAACAGGATTGTGCTGGCCTCGCCATTACTCGCGCTGGAGATACCAGATCGCTTCGACCGTTACATATTTTGCGAGAGTGATGGCGATAACGTCGATGCTCTGCGTAAGAGAATAGCCAATGGTTATGCGGATGCTGATGTTCGAGTTTTATATGGTGATGCCAATCAACTCGTTAACGAGGTCTTGGCGGCGTTCCCTTTGCACAGTTCGACAAATAAGGTTCTGGCATTTTGTTTTGCCGACCCATATAAGTTGAAGAATCTGAAATTCTCAACAATTAGGGGGTTGGCAACGCGTTTTGTGGATTTTCTTGTCCTGATTCCTACCGAAATGGATGCTCATCGGAACGTTGGCCGTTATTACTGCAACCCAGAAAACACGACAGTTGATGATTTTGTTGGTACAGCGGGGTGGCGGACGGAATGGGAGAAGGCTGAATCACGCGGAGAACCATTCTGGGGATTTCTCACACATTTTTATGCCGAGAGAATGAGACAACTTGAATATCTTGAACATTCGGCTCAGGAGGCACAATTAATTCGATCGACCGAGAAGAATCTCCCGCTCTATCGGCTTGACCTTTTTTAGCCGGCATGACTTGGGACAGCGATTCTGGAAAGAAGTCAAAAAGTACGCAACCCCTCAGACTCCCTTGATTTTGGCTAGCCCTGGAGAAAAACAATGGCACAGCTTTCATCCATAGAATGGACCGGCGCTACGTGGAATGCGTTGACTGGCTGCACGAAGGTCAGTCCAGGATGCAAGAACTGTTATGCCGAGAGGATGTCCCGGCGTCTGCAGGCAATGGGGCAACCGAATTACATCAATGGATTTGCCTTGATGCTGCACGAGCACATGCTGGATATCCCGCTTCGCTGGAGAAAGCCGCAAAGAGTTTTCGTGAACTCGATGAGCGATCTATTTCAAGGAAGAAGTCCCCATCAGTTTCATCCAGAAAGTCTTCGCAGTGATGCGGCGGGCTTCGCAACATCAGTTTCAAATCCTGACGAAACGTTCGGAAAGGCTAGCCATTTTGAGCAATCAGCTCCCATGGCGATCAAACATCTGGATGGGAGTAAGCGTTGAGAATGACAAGTACACATATCGAATCGATCATCTTCGAGAAACAGCCGCGCACATCAAGTTCCTTTCTCTGGAGCCGCTGCTTGGACCGTTGAGCAGACTGGACCTGACTGGTATCGATTGGGTCATTGTCGGTGGCGAGTCTGGACCGCGAGCGCGACCGATGGATCCGGCCTGGGTGAGAGAGATCCGGGATCAATGCCTCGCGGCGGGTGTGCCGTTTTTCTTCAAACAATGGGGCGGCAAGCGGAAGAGCAAAACCGGAAGAGAGCTCGACGGCCGTATTTGGGATGAATTCCCTGGGGTTAAACGCTCGCCCAAGTCCGTTGCGGTGAAGGTGCGGATAGCAACTGAGCGAAAGGTTGCCGCCTGATGCTCTTCGTTAATGAGCCCATGCAACACTCTGTGACGCTGAAACAGCGTCGTTCCCGCGAAGGCGGGAATCCAGTAGAAAAAATCATCCTAAAAACCGCAGTTGAACCGGTGATTCGCCGTTCGTACTTCGACAAGCTCAGCACGAACGGTGTCTTGTGTGCTCACCGGATTGGTGAAGCGCCCGTTCGCCCTGAGCGCGGCGCGCGGCACCGCAGTCGAAGGGTAACGGCTGTGTCAACTGCGGTTTTTAGGATCATCGACTGGATGCCCGCCCCCGTATCGGGGTACGGGGCAGGCTGCGCGGGCATGACGGCAATACGATTTTTGCAGAGACTCCTTAAGCACATCGATAATTGTTTCCGACGTGACTCCCTGGTCATTGAAGGTCTCGGTGTCGGTATCCTGCGGTTCAAGCCATGAGCCTCGATGTTCTGTTTCAACGCGCCGATATCTGGCGCGGCGGGCAAACTCCTTCCGTCATCAGGTCGGGTGTCCCGACCGGCTTTGCCGCGCTTGATGTCCTGCTGCCGGGCGGCGGCTGGCCACGCGGTGCGCTCACCGAGATCGTGGTGGCGGAAGGTCATGGCGCGTTGTCGTTGCTCATGCCCGCGCTGGCGCGGTTGCGCGAGGACGATCGCTGGATCGCGTTCGTGGCGCCGCCTTATCTGCCCTACCCGCCCGCACTCGCCGCCCGCGGCATCAACCTCGCGCGCGTCCTCTGCGTTTCTCTGGGTAATGAAGCGATTGAATCTCCGATCGTCTCATCCCTCCGCCGTCATGCCCGCGCAGCCTGCCCCGTACCCCGATACGGGGGCGGGCCTCCAGTCGAAGATCATTGCCACTGGGTTCCCGCATGCGCGGGAACGATGACTTTGACAAAAGGTCCGCTCACTCCAGCCCTCCCTGATCAATTGTGGGCGCTGGAACAATGCCTGTGCAGCGGCGCCTGCGCGGCGGTCTTGAGCTGGTTTGCGCAACCGCCCGTTCAGCACCTGCGCCGGCTGCACCTCGCGGCGGAGCACGGCAACAGTCTCGCCTGGCTGTTTTATCCGCCCGATGCGGCCGCGCATACCACGCCGGCGGCGCTGCGGCTGGGGGTCTCCCCGCAGGCCCTGGGCCTGAGCGTGCACATCCTCAAGCGGCGCGGCGGCTGGCCCTGTGGCCCCGTTTGCATCTCGGCGACATGACGAGGCCGCATGCCATGACGTCGGTGCTTTTCGATCTTCCCGGAACATCCATGCATCCGCGCACTATGGCGATAAGGCCGGCAACGGCATTGCCGTCCCGCCCGGCAGACTCCAGGAACACCGCGCCTTATGCCTCGAGCAGCGGCCTGTGGCTGGCGCTGCATCTGCCGCAACTGCCGCTTGAGGCACACACGCGCTCGAGTGCGCGGTCGATCGCATCGGTAGTGAGTACCGCTGAGGGCGGCCAGGCGCGTGTTCTGTGCGCCGATGCGCTGGCCGCGCAGGCAGGTGTGTATCCGGGCCTCGCCGTGTCCGCCGCCCACGCTTTGGTGGCCGGCTTGCGCGTGTACCGGCGCGACCCGCAGGCCGAGCGCGCCGCGCTGGAGAAGCTCGCCACACTCGGCATCACCTACACGCCGGTGGTGAGTCTCGCGCCGCCGCTTGCCGTGCTGCTGGAGATCGAGGGCAGTCTCAGGCTCTTCGGCGGCGCCGAACGGTTGCTGCAACGCCTGCACGGCGATGTCCGGCGCTTCGGCTATACCTGCTCGCTTGCCGCCGCGCCGGCGCCGCTCGGGGCCGAGTTGCTCGCGTGCGCCGGCAGGACTCTCATCGTTCGCGAACAGGCAGCATTGCGCGCGGCACTCTCTTCCCTGCCCGTGTCGGTGCTTGGCCTGCCGGAGGCGGCGCACCTCGCCATGCGCGAGATCGGCGTGCGCAGCTTAAGCGATCTGTTGCGCCTGCCGCGTGCCGGGTTGGCGCGACGCTTTGGCACCGCGCCGGTCGAGGCGCTGGATCGCGCGTTGGGCCATCGCGCGGATCCGCGCTCGCATTACCAACCGCCGGTGCAGTTCAAGTCGTTGCTGCATTTTCCGGAGCCGGTCGCCGATGCCGAAGCGTTGCTCTTCAGCGCCCGCCGGCAGTTGCTGGAGTTCGCCGCCTTCCTCGAGGTGCGCTGCGCCGGCGCGCGGACGGTGGAATGGCGACTGTACCACTGGCGGGCGATGCCGAGCGTCATCCGCATCGAGAGCGTGCAACTCCACCGCAATGCGCGCCGGTTTCTTGATCTGCTGCGCGAGCGCCTGCATCGCCAGCCGCTGCCCGCCGCGGTGGAGAGTATTGAACTCCAGGCCGTCGAACTGGAGCCGTACGAACCCGACACCGCTCATCTCTTCGCAGGCGCGCTGCGGGAAGAGGCGCAGACGCGCGGCCTGCTCATCGAACGGCTGCGGGCGCGCTTAGGGAATGAGGCGGTCCACGGTTTCGAGCTCCATGCCGATCACCGCCCGGAATACGCCTTCCGGAAGAAAACAATTTCCTCCCCCTCGAAGGGGGAGGATAAAGTTGGGGGTAGAGCATTACAGAAAGCTGAACTTTCCCACCCCCATCCTCACCTTTCCCTTCATAGGGGGAAGGAAATATCGGAACGCCCGCTATGGCTGCTGCAGGCGCCCGCGCCGCTCACGCTGAGCGGAACGCGGCCGCAGTGGCAGGGGCAACTGCGGCTTGAGTCCGGACCGGAGCGTATCGAAGGCGGCTGGTGGGACCACTGCCCCATCGCGCGCGATTACTTCATTGCCCGCAACCCGCAAGGCGCACGGCTGTGGGTCTTCCGCGAGCGCTACGGCGCGCGGCGCTGGTTCCTGCACGGACTGTTTTCGTAGCGCCCGCTGCGGTCACGCACCGCTGAAACCGGAACAGTGGCTCAGCAGCAGAAACGCGATGGCGACAATCGCCCCGGGCAGACGCCGGGCGAAGGACCAAAGAGCATGATCGCCGGCAGCCGCTGTGCCCATTTCTCCTCATTCGACGGCACGACCGCCGGTCCGGCCACGTCGTGGCCTTGCGCCTGGGAAGGGAATCGCGACATGTCTGCCTGAAACCTTATCGGTGGGATATAGGACGCATGGGTCACCGATAACATCGGCCGGGAGGGCCGATTGCTTTAGGGGGCAAGGGCTGAACGTCTGCACCGCGGCCTGCATCCGGAGGGCCCGGACAAGCCCGGGGAGATTCACGGACGAGGCCAGGCCCCAGCGAAGACGGGCAATGACAGGCGGCCTTGCCTATACTGTATATACGTACAGCCTTTTTGCGGATTCCTCCCTATGTCGGTGTCCAGCCCCGGGCCTGCCTACGCGGAGTTGCATGCCCTGAGTAACTTCTCCTTCCTGCGCGGCGCCTCGCACCCCGAGGAACTCATCGCCCACGCCGCCGCGCTCGGCTACGCGGCGCTCGCCCTCACCGATGAATGCTCGCTCGCCGGCATCGTGCGCGCCCACGTTGCCGCCAAAGCGCGGCGGTTCAAGCTTATTGTTGGCGCCGAATTCAGGCTCGCCGACGGGCCGAAGCTGGCGCTGCTCGCCACGGATCGGCAGGGTTACGGCAACCTCTCCAAGCTCATCACCCGCGGCCGACGCCGCTCCAGGAAGGGCGCATACCATCTGGTCAGCGCCGACCTGGAGGACGGAATACCCGGCTGCCTGGCGCTGCTTGTTCCTCGCCAACTGACTATTTCATCCGCAACAACCACCGCTCCAGATCGTCATTCCGGCGAAGGCCGGAATCTAGTAAAACAACTGGATTCCGGGTCTGCGGCACGCAGTGCCGCGCCCGGAATGACATCTTCCGAATTACCGGATGCGCGGTGGCTTGCGGAGAGGTTTCCTGGACGCGCGTGGATTGCGGTCGAGCTGCTACTCGATGGCAATGACCGTCGGCGGCTCGGCGCGTTGCAGGCGCTCGGGCGCACGCTTGATCTGCCGCTGGTGGCGGCTGGCGACGTGCATATGCATGTGCGCAGCCGCCGCGTCCTGCAGGATACGCTGACGGCAATCCGCCTGAAGGCTACCGTCGCTGCGGCGGGTCATGCCCTGTTTCCCAACAGCGAGCGGCATCTGCGCCGGCGGGAGGCGGTGGCGCGCCTGTATCCGCCGCCGATGCTCGCCGAGACGCTCGCCATCGCCGAGCGCTGCCAGTTCTCGCTCGATGAATTGCGCTACGAGTACCCGCAGGAGCTTGTGCCCGCGGGCGAGACGCCGACCACGCATCTGCGGCATCTTACCGAGGCGGGCCTGCGGCAGCGTTACCCTGCGGGGACACCTGCAAAGGTGCGCGAAACCATCGAACGCGAACTCACCCTCATCGCCGAACTGCGCTACGAGGCCTTCTTCCTCACCGTGCATGACATCGTCGCCTTCGCCCGCTCGCGACATATTCTCTGCCAGGGCCGTGGCTCGGCCGCCAATTCGGCGGTCTGCTATGCGCTACAGATCACCGAGGTCGACCCTGCGCGTGCGGATCTCCTCTTCGAACGCTTTGTCTCCAGGGAACGTAACGAACCGCCCGACATCGATGTGGACTTCGAGCACGAGCGCCGCGAGGAGGTCATCCAGTATGTGTACGAGAAGTACGGCCGCGAGCGCGCCGCACTGGCGGCGACCGTGATCACCTATCAGCCACGCAGCGCCGTGCGCGACATTGGCAAGGCCTTAGGCATGGAGGAGGCACAGGTGACGGCGATTACCCGCAATCTTTACTGGTGGGACGACCGGCAGGTTTTGCCCGAGCGCCTGCGCGAGCAGGGTCTCGAGCCGGACAACCCGCTCATCCGCCAGCTTATCCGCCTCGCCGTCACCCTCATCGGCTTTCCACGGCATTTATCACAGCACGTCGGCGGCTTCGTGATCGCACGCGACTCGCTCGCGGATCTGGTGCCGATCGAAAACGCAGCGATGCCGTCCCGCACCGTCATCCAGTGGGACAAGGATGATCTCGAAGCGCTGGGACTGCTGAAGGTGGACTGCCTCGCGCTCGGCATGCTGTCGGCGATCCGTCGTGCCTTCGATCTCGTCAACGGCTTCCGCGGCGGCAATCTAGGCATGGCCACCGTGCCGGCCGAGGACCCGCAGACCTACGCCATGATCCGGCACGCCGATACCATCGGCGTCTTCCAGATCGAGTCGCGCGCGCAGATGGCGATGCTGCCGCGGCTGAAGCCTGAGAAGTTTTATGACCTTGTCATCGAGATCGCCATCGTCCGTCCCGGCCCCATTCAAGGCGAGATGGTGCATCCCTATCTGCGCCGCCGGGAGGGCAAAGAGAGAATCACTTACCCATCTCCGGCAGTAGAAGCCGTGCTGAAGCGCACGCTCGGCGTGCCGCTCTTCCAGGAGCAGGTAATCAAGCTGGCGATGGTAGCCGCAGGCTTCACGCCGGGTGAAGCGGATCAGTTGCGCCGATCGATGGCGAGCTGGCGGCGCAACGGCAATCTTGAGAAGTTCAAGCAGAAGCTCATCGATGGCATGCGCGCTCACGGCTATGAGGACGAATTTGCCGAGCGCATCTATCAGCAGATCCTCGGCTTCGGTGAGTACGGCTTCCCGGAATCGCACAGCGCCAGCTTCGCCCTGCTCGCCTATGTGTCGGCGTGGCTTAAATGCCACGAGCCGGCGGCTTTCACCTGCGCGCTGCTGAACAGCCAGCCGATGGGTTTCTACCTGCCCTCGCAGCTAGTACAGGATGCGCGGCGGCATGATGTGGAGGTGCGCCCGGTGGATGTGACCGTGAGTATGTGGGACTGCACGCTGGAGCGGCGCCGTGATCGCGAGCCCGCCATCCGCCTTGGGCTGCGCATGGTGAAGGGTCTCGCGCGCGAGGCCGCACAGGGGATCATCGACGCGCGCGCCGTCGCGCCCTTCCGCGAGGTCACCGATCTCAGCCGGCGCGCTGAACTTGCACGCCGCGATATCGATGCACTCGCCGCCGCGGATGCGCTCGCAAGTCTCGCCGGCAACCGCCACCAGGCGCGCTGGCGGGCATCAGGCGTCGAACCGCCGCTGCCGCTGCTCAGCGATGCGCGCATAGGCGAAGCCACGCCGTTGCTGCGTCCGCCGAGCGAGGGCGAGAACATTGTCGCCGACTACGCGAGCGTGGGCCTGACGCTGCGGCGTCACCCGCTCGCCCTGCTGCGCCCACGACTGCGTCGCATGCAGTTGCTGACCGGCGAAGAATTGAAGCGTCTGCCGCACGGCACGCCGGTCGTGACCTCCGGCATCGTGACCACCCGTCAGCGGCCGGGCACCGCGACCGGCGTGGTGTTTCTGACGCTTGAGGATGAGACCGGACAGTTCAACGTGGTGGTATGGAGTAGCCTGGCGGAGAGGTATCGCAGAGCGGTCGTCGGCGCGCGCCTGCTGATCGTGCAAGGCGAGGTGCAACGTGAAGGCGAGGTCCTGCATGTCATCGCACGGCTACTGCGCGACGGCTCGGCGCTGCTTGGCGAGCTGACCGCCCGCTCCCGCGACTTCCATTGACCGGCCACGGATCCCTATGCCGCGTCCAGTGGCTGCCACCGACCCTGCGCGTCTGTGTTGTGCTTACCCAGCCCGGCAACCACGATCTCGCGCCGGTGCAGCATCTGCCTCAGGCCCACAACGATCTCTGCCGGATAGCGCCGCTCCACGGAGAACTGCAGCAGCCCGTACAGGGCGTTAATTTCACGGCGCAGGTCCTGCGCCGGATCGAAGTTAGACGCTACCTGTTCCATAAATCTGCCCTCCGGATTCAATGACTCGACGGGCGCCATGTCACCACGCGCGTGTGACCGGTTCGTGACCGTCAGGTCACGGAAATATGACAATCGGCTGCCGTGACGATCGGCTCGGAAATGATTGCCTCGAACGCCACAGCAACACGCTGCATCGCTAGAATGCAGGGATGGATCTCGCGGCGGCTTGCACGACTCTCGGGCGCTATCTTTGGGCAGCCCCTACGACCTTTCTAGGCGTGCCCCTGCTTGGCGCGGCGCTCATCACCCGCGGCAGGGTGGCAATCGTGAATGGCGTGCTGGAGGCGCATGGCGGTGGCGTCGGCCGGCTGCTGCGAATTTGCACCGTGTTCAGCAGCGACGGCGTGAAAGCGATGACGCTGGGACACATCGTGCTCGGGCAGGATCAGCACTGTCTTGACCGCTCACGCGCCCACGAGCGCGTGCACGTGAGGCAATGCGAGCGTTGGGGTCCCTTTTTTGTCCCGGCCTATCTCACCGCGAGCGTGATCGCCGTGCTTCGCGGGAAGCATGCCTACTACGACAACTGGTTCGAGCGGCAGGCTCGCGACTAGGGGAGTCCGGGATCGTTAGCGATTGAGCGTTGAACAAAGTAAACCTGTTCGCTGACCGTCGCGAGCGAACGTCAGGGGGGGACGGCCGGAGCGCAGAAACCGGAGCATACGAAGAAAATAGGTGAGGATTTCGAGCACCGCCCGGACCCACATCACTGTCGCGCAGCAGGTCAATGGACAGGGTTAGAACTTCATGTCCTCGAAGAACTTTCTGACGCCATCGAGCCAGGAGCTGGCGCGCGGGCTGTGCTCGCCGCCTGTTCCCTCCAGCGTCGCGCCGAACTCCTGCAGCAGTTCTTTCTGACGCTTGTTGAGTTTGACGGGAGTTTCCACCGTCACGCGGCAGAGCAGATCACCAACAGCGCCGCCGCGTACCGACTTGACGCCCTTGCCGCGCAGCCGGAACACCTTGGCGGTCTGCGTCTCCGCCGGAACCTTCAACACGACCCGACCATCGAGCGTGGGCGCTTCAAGCTCGCCGCCGAGCGCCGCGGTGACAAAGGTGATCGGCACCTCGCAGTAGAGATCGGTCCCCTCACGGCGGAAAATAGCGTGCTCCTTGACATGGATGCTGACATAAAGATCGCCGGGTGGCCCGCCGTTCTCGCCGGCTTCGCCCTCGCCGGTCAGACGGATGCGATCGCCGTTGTCGACCCCGGCGGGAACCTGCACCTGGTGAGTCTTGGAGTCACGCACCCGCCCCTGCCCGCCGCAGGCCACACAGGGATCGCGGATCACCCTGCCGGCGCCACGGCACTTGGGGCAGGTCTGCTGCACTGAGAAGAAACCCTGGCTCATGCGAATGTGGCCGTGGCCGCCGCAGGTGTCGCAGGTCACCGGCGCGGCGCCGCTTTTCGCGCCGCTGCCCTTGCACGCCGGGCATTCCTTAACTGTGGGCGTCTTGATCTTGACCGTGGTGCCGAAGACCGCCTCCTCGAGCGTGAGCTCGAGGTCGTACTGCAGATCGGCGCCGCGGTACACGCGCGGTCCGCCGCGCCGGCCGCCGGCAGCTCCAAAGATGTCGCCGAAGACCGAATCGAAAATATCGCTGAAACCCGCATAGGCACCGCCAAAGCCAGCGCCCGCCGAGGCATCGACGCCGGCGTGACCGAACTGGTCGTAGGCGGCGCGCTTGCGCGCATCGCTTAAGACTTCGAAGGCCTCCTTGCCGTCCTTGAAGCGCTCCTCGGCCTCCTTGTCGCCCGGGTTTCGGTCCGGATGGTACTTCATGGCGAGCCGGCGGTAGGCCTTCTTGATCTCCGCCTCGGTCGCGTTCTTTGCCACCCCAAGCAGTTCGTAGTAGTCGCGCTTCGCCATGGATCGTTGACGTCGTTATAACGACACAAGCCCGTGCAGGCGCGCACCGCCCGCACGGGCCTTCAATATCTTCAGTCAACAGCGCTTCGAAAAGCGCATGCCCTCTCCCTTGAGGGACGCAGAAGTTACTTGTTGTCCTTCACCTCTTCAAAGTCGGCGTCGACCACGGTGCCGTCGCGCGTCTTGCCGCCCGCACCGGCGTCTGCCTTGGCTTCGGCGGCGTCGGCGGCCGCCTGCTGCCCATGCTCGGCCGCCTGCTTGTAGGCGCGCTCGGCCACCTTCCCGGACAACTCCGCGAGCTTCTGCGTCTTCTCTTCGATCACCGACTTCTCGTCACCCTTTATGAGCGCGCGCAGCTCTTCGATCGTCGACTCGATCTCCTTCTTCTCGCCCGTCTCCACCTTGTCGCCCAGTTCCTTGAGCGACTTCTCGGTGGCGTGGATAAGGTTGTCGGCGTGGTTGCGGGCGTTGACCAGCTCATGGAACTTGCGGTCCTCGGCGGCATGGGCCTCGGCATCCTTCACCATGCGCTGGATCTCGTCCTCCGCCAAACCGCTCGAGGCCTGGATGCGGATCGACTGCTGCTTGGCGGTCGCCTTGTCCTTCGCCGACACGTTAAGAATACCGTTCGCATCGATGTCAAAGGTGACTTCGATCTGCGGTACGCCGCGCGGCGCCGGCGGGATGTCGGCCAGGTCGAAGCGTCCCAGTGACTTGTTGGCCGCCGCGCGCTCGCGCTCGCCCTGCAGGACGTGCACCGTCACCGCCGTCTGGCTGTCCTCGGCGGTCGAGAATACTTGAGTGGCCTTGGTTGGAATGGTGGTGTTTTTCTCGATGAGCTTGGTCATCACGCCGCCAAGCGTCTCGATGCCGAGCGACAATGGCGTCACGTCGAGCAGCAGCACGTCTTTCACGTCGCCGCCCAGCACGCCTCCCTGGATCGCTGCGCCGACCGCCACCGCTTCGTCCGCGTTGACGTCCTTGCGCGGTTCTTTGCCGAAAAGATTACGGACCACCTCCTGCACCTTGGGCATGCGCGTCTGACCGCCGACGAGTATGACCTCGTCGATGTCGGAAGGCGCGAGCCCGGCATCCTTGAGCGCGATCTTGCACGGCTCTATGGTCTTCTCAATCAGGTCGTCGACCAGCGACTCGAGCTTGGCGCGTGTGATCTTGACGGTCAGATGCTTCGGCCCGGTCTGGTCCGCCGTGATGTAGGGCAGATTGACGTCGGTCTGCTGGGTGGACGACAGCTCAATCTTCGCCTTCTCAGCCGCCTCCTTGAGGCGCTGCAGGGCCAGCGGGTCGTTGTGCAGGTCGAAGCCGTGATCTTTCTTGAACTCATCGCAGAGGAAATCGATGATGCGCAGATCGAAGTCCTCGCCGCCCAGGAAGGTATCACCGTTGGTCGCCAGCACCTCGAACTGCTTCTCTCCCTCCACATCGGCGATCTCGATGATGGAAATATCGAAGGTGCCGCCGCCCAGGTCGTAGACGGCAACCTTGCGATCGCCCTTGTGAGCCTTATCCAGGCCGAAGGCGAGCGCCGCTGCGGTCGGCTCGTTGATGATGCGCTTGACCTCCAGACCGGCGATGCGGCCGGCGTCCTTGGTCGCCTGGCGCTGCGAATCGTTGAAGTACGCCGGAACGGTGATCACCGCCTCCGTCACCGGATGACCGAGATAGTCCTCCGCGGTCTTCTTCATCTTCATCAGCACGCGCGCGGAGATCTCCGGTGGCGCCATCTTCTTGCCGTTGACCTCAACCCAGGCGTCACCGTTGTCGGCAGCCACGATCTTGTAGGGGACCATGCTGATATCCCTCTGCACCACGTCGTCGGCGTACTTGCGGCCGATGAGGCGTTTGACCGCAGACAGGGTGTTCTTCGGGTTGGTCACCGCCTGACGCTTGGCCGATTGGCCCACCACGATTTCGCCGTCGTTGGTAAAGGCGACGATCGACGGAGTCGTGCGTGCACCCTCGCTGTTCTCGATCACCTTGGGCTTGCCGCCCTCGAGGATCGCGACGCAGGAATTCGTCGTGCCCAAATCGATGCCTATGATCTTTGACATTTGTTCTCTCCGTAACCGGAACTGAGGAACCTCTGATTAACCCGCCCGCCAGTCGCGCGGGGGTTGATCAGAGATGCCTTCACATTGGGATATTACATGCGGTCGCGGCAGGGCGATTTCAAGTGCTTCCCTGGCCTTCCCTGCTCCTGGCGACGATGACGAGGGCCGGCCGGATCAAGCGGTCCTGAAGCCGGTAACCCTTCTGCACCACGGTCAGGACGGTGTTGGGCTCGGCCTCGCTCTCCTGCGTGGAGATGGCCTGGTGCAGTTCGGGATTGAATCTCTCGCCGAGCGGGTTGACTTCGCTAACCCCCAGCTTCTCCAGGGCCTGGTTGAAGGTCTTGAGCGTGAGCTCCATGCCTTCACGCAGGGTGGCGATTTCGCTGGCGTTCTGCGCTGCCGACAGCCCAAGTTCCATGTTGTCCTTGACCGGCAGCATCTCGGCGAGAAAGCGCTCCTGCCCGTACTTGTGGGCGTTCTCGATGTCGCGGGCAGTGCGCTTACGCAGATTCTCGACCTCAGCACGCGCGCGCAGCAGGTCGTTGAAGTGACCGTCCGCTTTCGCCTGGAGCTGCTCCAGGCGCTGGGTCAAGTCCTCGATCGAGGGCTGCGCCTCCCCCGCCGTCAGCTCAATGCCGCCGTCCGGTGTCGCTCCCGCCTCCTCCGGCGCCTGCAGGTCAACCTCGGCTGCCTCGGCCCGCTTCTGCTGTTCTGCCATATCTCGCGTGCTCACTGATGGATACTCCCGAATTTCAACAATCTCTCGCGTAAGACGCTGGCGCCGTACACAAAGAAAGGCCGCGCAAGCCACCCCGCGGGCATCGGCCCGGCGTGCTGGGACAGTACTTGGGGCTTAGCTCAGGGATTTCAAGGCCGCGCTCAGCATCTTGGCGGTCAGATCCACGATTGGCACCACGCGCGAATAGGGCATGCGGGTCGGCCCGATGACGCCCAGCACACCGAGCACCTTGCTGTCCGTCTGGTAGGTGGCGGTAACGACGCTGTAGTCGCTTAAGACCTTGTAACCAGACTCCTCGCCGATGAAGATCTGTACACCGCTTGCGCTGACGGCCTGGTCGAGCAGATGGAGTATGTCGCGCCTCTGATTGAACGCCTCGAACACGTAGCGCAGCTTCTCGACATTGGACAGCTCGTCGATCGCCATCAGGTTGGTCTGACCCGAGACCACGTACTCGTCTCCGAATTTGCTGGTCGTGAAGGTCTTATCGGCGATCTCGAGGACCGTTTGCATCATGCGGTCCATCTCCGCGCGCGAATGCGCCATGTCCCTGAGCAGGTCCTCGCGCACCTGGGCGACGTCCTTGCCCGCAAAAGCCTGGTTCAGATACGTCGCCGCCTGCTCCAGATCGGTCGCGCTGTACTGACGGGCCGTGTGGATGATGCGGTTCTGTACCTCCTTCTCGTTAACCACGAGAATGGCGAGCACCCGGTTGTCGCTGAGCGGCAGAAACTCCACCTGGCGCAGCGCCTGCTGCTCGGTCCGCGGGATCATGACGATGCTCGCCAGCCGCGTGATCTCCGATAGCATGCTGGAGGTCTTGGTCATGAGCTTCGGCACGTTCTCCTCGCCGGAGAGGTCCTGGCTGATGCGTTCCACGTCGCTGGAGGAAAGCTCACGGATGGCCATCATCGTGTCCACGAAAAGGCGGTAGCCTTGCACCGTCGGCACGCGACCTGCCGAGGTATGGGGCGAGCGAATGAGCCCGAGATCCTCCAGATCCGCCATCACGTTGCGGACCGTGGCGGGACTGAGGTCGAGCTTGGAATCGCGGGCGAGCGTGCGCGAGCCGACCGGTTGACCGTCGACGATGTAGCGATCGACCAGCAGCTTGAAGAGCAGCTGGGCCCGCTCCGACAAAACGATCGAGACAGTGTTGCGGGTAATCGCGTGTGCCGCCATGGCGGGCAATCTAGCACTCTCACCCTGAGAGTGCAAAGCGGCAAGGAGGCCGTCCCGGTGGCGGTTGGCGCATCCCGGGGAACATGTTAATTTGCCGCGAAAACACTTACTTGGTGAGGGCCCGTCGCAATGTTCAATCGAATTGGCGTCTTCGCCAAGAAGGGGGATCCGCAGGTCAAGCAGACGCTGGACAGGCTCGTCGCCTGCCTCCACAGGCGCGGCGTGGATCTTCTCCTCGATGACACCTGCACGGCGCTGCTGGAGGATCGGGATTTGCCGCCTCGGCACGCCGAGTCCGCCGGCGCGGGCCGCAATCTCGTCATCGTCATCGGGGGCGACGGCACCATGCTGAGCGCGGCCCGCGCACTGTTCGAGTTTGACGTCCCGCTGCTGGGGATCAATCTTGGCCGCCTCGGCTTTCTGGCCGACCTTACTCCGGCTGACGTACCCATAGGGCTGGACGCCATACTCGACGGTCGCTTCGTCGAGGAACTGCGCATGTTCCTGCGCTGCGAGGTCGTGCGTTCCGGTGAGGTGGTGGCGGAGAACAATGCCTTCAATGACGTGGTTGTGCAAAAGTGGAACACAGCGCGCCTCATCGGCCTCAGCACCTACATCGACGGCAGGTTCCTTCACAGCCAGCGCTCCGACGGGCAGATTATCGCCACCCCGACGGGTTCCACCGCCTATGCCATGTCGGGCGGCGGTCCGATCCTGCACCCCTGGCTCAACGCGGTCGTCATCGTTCCCATCTGTCCGCACACCCTTACCCAGCGCCCTATCGCCGTCGCCGGCGACAGCGATATCGAGATCCTGGTCAACACCCGCGAGCCGGAACGGGCCGAGCTGACGTGCGATGGCGAGACCATCTGCGCGCTGCAACCCGGCGACCGCGTGCGGATCGCCAAGCACGAGCGCTCCATCCGACTCCTGCACCCCGCCGGCCACGACCACTACGCGACTCTGCGCGCCAAACTGAACTGGGGCACTGATCCGTGCTGAGCGCCGGTCTGAGATATCTGCAGATCCGCAACGTTGCCATCATCGATGAGCTCGAGCTGGAGGTCGGCCCCGGCATGACAGTGTTCACTGGTGAGACAGGCGCCGGGAAATCCATCTTGATCGAGGCCCTGGGGTTGGTGCTCGGCGATCGTGCCGACAGCACGATGGTGCGCGCGGGCTGCGATCAGGCAAGTGTGTCGGCCATCTTCATCCCGCCGGACGATGGTGTGTTTCGCAGGACGCTCGACGAGCACGGAATCGACTGGGCCGAGGAGGTGCTGATCCGGCGGCAATTGGGCGTCGACGGCCGCTCGCGAGCCTTTGTGAATGGCGCGCCGGCGCCGGTCCAGGTGCTGCGTGGGATCGGCGAACGGCTCGCGGACATTCACGGCCAGCACGAACACCACTCGCTGCTGCGGCGGGACGCGCAGCGCGAGCTGCTCGACGCCTTCAGCGGTCACGAAGGAGAGCTCGATGCCATCGGATCGGCCTATGCCCGCGCGCGGGAACTCGAACAGGCCCTCACGCGCCTCCAGGGATTGGAGGGCGGCACCGAGAGAGAGGTCGAGCTTCTGCGTTACCACATCGGCGAGCTGCGTGCGGCACAGCCGACCACTGAGGGCATTGCCGCCGTCGAAGAGGAGCACCGCCGTCTGAGTAACGCCGGCCGCATCCTGGAGGCCTGCCGCAATGCGCTCGCGGCGTTGAGCGACGAGGAAGCCAGCGCACTGGCCCGGGTCGATCACGGCTGCATTGAGCTGCGCGGCGTCACGAAGATCGACTCACGTTTCAGCGAGGTGACCGAACTGCTCGACACGGCCGGCATCCAGATCCGCGAAGCGGAACGCTGGCTGCGCCACTACGCTGAGCGCCTGGAGGCCGATCCCGGCCGAATCCAGCAACTCGAATTGCAAATCGCCACCCTGCACGAGTTCGCCCGCAAGCACAATGTGCGACCGGAACAGCTCCCGGAGCTGCTCGGCCGCCTCGAAGAGCGACTGCAGGAGCTGGAGGGCGGCGAGGAACGCCGCCAACAGCTCCGCGGCGAACTAAAGGAAGCACGGTCGCGATACCAGGATTGCGCCCGGACACTGCACGAGGCCCGCCAGCGCGGCGCGCGGAAACTTGCGCACGCCGTCACCGGGAACATGCACCAGCTGGGCATGCCTGGCGGAAAGTTTTCGATTGAGGTGGAAGCACTCGGCGAGGACGCCATGGCGTCCCATGGCAGCGATCGCATCGAGTTCCTCGTCAGCGCCAACCCGGGTCAGCCGCTCAAGCCGCTCACCAAGGTCGCCTCGGGCGGCGAGCTTTCACGCATCAGCCTCGCCATCCAGGTACTGAGTGCGCAGGGCAAGGGCGTGCCGACCTTTGTGTTCGACGAGGTCGACGTCGGCATCGGCGGGCGAGTCGCGGAGATTGTTGGGCGCATGTTGCGCGAGCTTGGACGGAAGGGGCAGGTGCTCTGCGTGACCCATCTGCCGCAGGTGGCCGCGCTCGGTCACGACCACGTGCAGATCACCAAGACCGTAGCCAACGACCAGACACGCATCGCGCTCGCGCGCCTGCACGCCGATAGCAGAGTGAATGAGATCGCGCGCATGCTCGGCGGGCTGACGATCACATCGCAAACGATAGCCCACGCCCGCTCCCTGCTCACCCAGGCCGGCGCGATCTATTAATAGGAGTCCAGGGGCCTGCTGAAAGGGTCCTTCCGCGGAATTCTGCAGCGCGCAAAGCCAAAGAGCGGTTTTTGCCTTGCTACATTTTCCAAAGACAGCCCGTCTTTGGAACGTGGCGGTACGTCCCTGTACCGCACCAGCAGTGCCTGCGCAAACGAATTTTTCAGCGGCCTGCTAGGCCTTGCGGTTGGGGCAGTTGGGCTTGCGGCAGTTGCCGTAGAGGACCAGCGAGTGCTCCGCCAGATCGAAGCCGCTGCGCGCGGCGATGTCACGCTGGTGCTGCTCGATCACCTCGTCGATGAACTCCTCGACCCGCCCGCATTGCATGCAGACAATGTGATCGTGATGGCGGCCCTCATTGATCTCAAAGACCGCCTGGCCGCTCTCGAAATGGTGTCGTGCCACCAGACCGGCCGATTCGAACTGCGTCAGCACCCGGTAGATTGTTGCCAAACCGACGTCTTCGCCGCTGTCCAGCAGCGCTTTATAGACGTCTTCCGCGCTCAGGTGGCGGCGTTCAGAGCGCTCGAGGATCTCCAGGATCCTTAAGCGAGGAAGGGTGGCCTTGAGCCCTGCACGCTTCAGTTCTTGGGAGTCCATGGGCAATGGGACTTGCGTCTGGTTTCGCTACCCAATCCGTAATCGGTGACGACGTTGGAGGCAGTATAGCCCAGATCCGCTGCCGGAACTCCCGTCGGCGACGCGGCGGAAGGCACGCCGGAGGCTCCGGCATGCGACCCGATTGAGTGGCCGTGACTCCTGGGTGGGAGTAGAATGTTTCCCCCCGATGTCCGGGACACCTTCACACATGCATTTGCTCCGCACCTCTGCTGCATGTCTCCTCTTCGCCAGCGTAGCCGGTCTGACCGCCTGCTCGGGCGCGCGCATCCCCTCGCCCGCCGATCTGCCTATCGTCTACAAGATCGACGTGCAGCAGGGCAATGTGGTGACCCAGGAGATGCTTGCCCAGCTCGAGCCCGGCATCGACAAGGCCAAGGTGCGCTACATCATGGGCACGCCACTCGTAGTGGACGTATTTCATCAGGACCGCTGGGACTATCTTTACACGATGCAGAAGCGTGGTGGCCAGAGGGTGCAGCGGCGCGTGTCCCTCTATTTCAAGAACGACCAGCTCGATCATATCGACGGCGACGTGAAACCGGCCAGCGGTGAGTTCACCACCACCGGAGACGGCATCGTCAGCACAACAGTGGATGTGCCTGGCAAGGACGAGGGGTTGATGTCGAAGCTCAAGGACAAGGTGATAGGGGACGAGGAGGGATCGCAACAGCAAACGGCGCAGAAAGAGGCGACGGCTACAGCAGCGCCTGCTGCGTTAGCGGAGGACACAGCCGCCGCGCCCACCGGAGAGGACGCTCACAGCAGCCCCTACGCGGTGGATAACAGCGCCGCCGGGGAAAGCGCACCGACAGCCCCAGCGGAACAGACCGCACGTACCGAACCGGGCGCCGGCGAATCACAAGGCCACCCGCTGCTGCCGACCTTCCAGTCGGAGTCGGATCTCGACGAGGCGACGGTAAGCGATACACCTGCGGCGGACGAGAAACAGACCGCTGCGCAGGGATCCTCTGAAGGGTTAGGCGCCATGCCGAAAGCCCAGGCCGCGACGGAGCAGAAACACGCCGCAGCGGGCAAGACCACCGAGGTCGTCATCCCGAATGACGCGCCACCGCCACCGCAAAAGGGGTTTTTCGGCAGGCTGCTGGAGAAAGTCGGTGTCGGCGACAACGAGAGCGGCGAATACGAATCCGCCGACACCAGGTACAAGGATCCTTCCAACCCCGACTCGCCTTAGCGTCGCACGCCCGGCGTAAGCGGGCGCCAACGCATCCGGCGCAAGCGTGTCGTTGCGGCGCGGGTCACGTGCGCCAGCGCTTGCGGTGCATGCTCGATGGCGACGGTGAATCACCCGACGGTCATGTCTGCCGGCGCATCTTTTCCGCGCGGCGGCGCCGCGCCTCTTTCGGATCTGCGAGCAGAGACCGGTAGATTTCCACGCGGTCGCCTGCTTCGAGCGTGTCATCAAGCGCACACAGCCTGCCGAACACACCAACGCGGTGGACGTCCAGCGCGATCTCCGGGCGGCGCTCGAGAACCCCCGATCGCTCGATGGCGTCACGCACAGTCGCGCCGCGGGAGATGCGGACGCGCTGCACGAACTGCTCGGCCGGCAGCGCATAGACGACCTCGACCCACATGAATTCGGATCTCATCTCAGAAACTCTCACGCGTGTGACGGCGGCGATCTTCGACCGGTCCACGGTCTCGCGCGGCGGCCCGTTCGGAAACGGCGGCTGTATCTCTCTGGCCAGCAACGCACCACACGAGAATTATCGAGCCGAGCTCTGGCTCCCATAAAGCTCGCGTGCGCGCGCGCAGAATGCCTCCATAAGCGTGCCGGCCACCGGCTGAAACGCCTTGCCGAAGGTGAGCGCCACCAACTTGCTGGCAAACTCGAAGTCGAGATGCAGGGCGACTATACAGCCGTGCGAACCGACCGGCTCAAAATTCCAGCAACCTTTCAGACGTTTGAATGGCCCTTCCACAAGCTGCATGTCGATGCGCTCGAATTCTCTGTGGGTGTTGCGCGTGACGAAGGCCTGACGGATGCCACTCCTCGCCAGAGTCAGCCGCGCCGTGATCTCCCCGCCCTGGCGCGAGAGGACGCGCGCATCGGCGCACCAGGGCAGAAATGCCGGATATGATTCCACATCGGCCACCAGGGCAAACATGGCGCTCGGCGGATAGGGCACCAGAGCGCTTCTCTCGATCCTCTTCATTGCTCATCCGTCTGTTCACGACGGAATTCTCGGGGAATTCCCCCGGCGTCACAAGGCGCGCCAGTTCCGGCGTGGCCGCTAACACGAGAACCTCTCTCACACATCCTGCCTCGGGCAAGCCGCGCCACGCCGCCGTCTCTCGTATAATTGAGCACTCAATCGAGCAGGCGGGAGACCGGCGCGTGACCAAGCAGAAGGAATCTTCGCCCTCGATCACCATAGCGCTTAACAAAAAAGCGAAGCACGATTATTTCATCGAGGATCGCTACGAGGCCGGCCTCGCGCTCGAGGGTTGGGAGGTCAAGAGCCTGCGCGCCGGACGCGCGCAACTGCGCGACTCCTACGTGCTGCTGAAGGACGGCGAGGCGTTTCTCTTCGGCGCACTCATCACGCCGCTGCCCACGGCCTCCACACACATCAACCCTGATGCGCAGCGCACGCGCAAGCTGCTTCTGCATCGCCACGAGATTGCCCGCCTTGTCGGTGCCGTGGAGCGCAAGGGCTACGCCCTCATCGCCACGGCTATGTACTGGAAGAAGGGCCGTGCAAAGGTGGAACTGGCCCTCGCTCGCGGCAAGCAGGAGCACGACAAGCGCGCGACAATCAAGGAACGCGACTGGCAGCGCGAGCAGCGCCGCCTGCTGAAACGCGGCTAGGGAACCTCTGATTAACAGAGGTTCCTGCGGCACAGGGAGGTGCCGCCATCTTCGACGCCGGCAAGCCGTCGAAGATGAAGCAAAGCAAAAGCCACGCTTTTTGCTTTGCGTGCTCTGAGAAGTCCGGTATAGACTTATTCAGAGCTTCCCCAATTTCCAGCCACTGTCGCATCAGCGCTCACGGCCAGAGCGTGCAGGCTGAACAGCTCGCGCTCATCGGCCCAGACGCGGATCGGCTCGAAACCGCAGCGGCCGGCAAGCCGCTGGAACTCCGCAATCGAGTACTTGTAGGAGTTCTCCGTGTGGATCGTCTCTCCGCGCGCGAACCCTATGCACGAATCGCCGATGATCGCAGTTTGGGCATCCGTGCTCGCCAGGTGCATCTCAACGCGGCCACGTGCTTCATTGTAGAAGGCGTGGTGACGGAAGCAGTCGAGTTGAAAGTCCGCGCCCAGCTCACGATTGATGCGCAACAGCAGATTCAGATTGAACGCTGCCGTCACTCCTCTGAGGTCGTTGTAGGCCGCCTCGAGGAGGCCCCTGTCCTTCTTGAGGTCGACGCCGATGAGAAGCACGCCGTTCTTGCCCAACATCCGCGCGATCGAGCGCAGGAACCGAATGCTTTCGCGCGGGCTGAAGTTGCCGATGCTGGAGCCCGGAAAAAAACCTACGCGCCGCCCGCTCGAGCGGCCGATCTCCGGGAGCGGAAACGGCTGCGTGAAATCGGCGCACACCGCCGCGACGCGGACGTGAGGATAAAGACGGGCCAGAGTCGCCGCCGACTTAAACAGGTGTCCGCGGGAGATGTCGATGGCGACATAGCCGGGGTCGCCTTCCAGCGCCTCCAGCAGATAACTGACCTTGCGGCTGTTGCCACTCCCGTATTCGAAGAGCACGCAGTCATGGCCGAGCAGCGCGGCGATGTCTCCCGCATGCTCCTCCAGAAGGGAGATCTCGGTGCGCGTGAGATAGTACTCTTCCAGCTCGCAGATTTGTTCGAAGAGCGCCGACCCGCGCTGATCATAGAAATACTTCGGCGGCAGGGCCTTTCGCGGCCGACTGAGACCATGAAGCACATCGCGCATGAAGTCGAACGGCCTGGGCTGATGGTCATAGAAGGCGATTCCGGCGCGGATTGTGGCTGGGACCGAGTCGCGCTGCGGCGACACAGACACTTTGCGGCGATGGTGTTGCATCGGATCATCCCCCTCAGGGTGAAGGACCTGCGCAGAGCCGCCGCGTTCGTGACGGCACGCTGCGCGTCGAGAGCGGCCCAGCGCCTGCTAGGCGTCTTCAGCCAGCCGCAGGCCCATGAACTGCCAGCGCGATTGTGGATAAAAGAAGTTGCGGTAACTCGCGCGCACGTGCCCGTCGGGGGTAACACACGAGCCGCCGCGGAGCACGAGCTGGTTGCACATGAACTTGCCGTTGTATTCCCCGACGGCGCCTGCGGCGGGGCGGAAACCGGGATAGGCGGCATAGGAGCTTTGCGTCCACTCCCATACATCGCCATAGAGCTGCTGCACGCCGGAGCCAGTGGCCGGTCTCGGATGCAATGCGCCACTGCCAAGGAAGTTGCCTGCCACCCGACTGGCGGCGGCGATGACTTCCCATTCCGCCTCCGTCGGCAGCCGTTTCCCGCGCCAGCGCGCGTACGCATCGGCCTCGTAATAGCTGATATGGCAGACGGGCTCGTTCTCAACGACCTCCCGCATGCCGCCCAGTGTCATCTGCCACCACGCGCCCCCCAGCTTCTCCCAGTATAGCGGACTCGCCCACCTACCCTGGCTGACGGCGCTCCAGCCGTCCGATAACCACGGCTCGGGGCGCCCGTAGCCATCTGCGTCCATGAATTCCAGATACTCGCCGCTGGTCACCAGACGCGAGGCGATCCGGAAGGGAGCCAGCCAGACGCGATGCCTCGGCCGCTCGTTGTCGAAACAGAAGCCGGCGCCCTCGTAACCAATCTGCCTGATGCCGCCACGTTCCTCGACCCATTCAATATTCGAAGCGGCGGCGGCCGCGCGACTGCCAGACGGACGGTAGGCGGGACGCAGGGGGTTCATGGCCAAAATGTGCTTGATATCGGTGAGGAGCAATTCCTGATGTTGCTGCTCGTGGTGAAGTCCCAATTCAATGAGGGCCGCAAGCTCCGGCCACAGCGACTCGTCGGCCGACTCCATCAGTTCTCGCATAAACCGATCAACGTGCGCGCGATAATGCACGACCTCCGCCACTGTGGGCCGCGACAGCAGCCCGCGCTCCGGACGGGGATGCCGCGCCCCCACCGCTTCGTAGTAGGAATTGAACAGGTAGCCGTACTGCGGATGGTATACGCGATAACCCGTGAAGTGGCGTTGCAGCAGAAAAGTCTCGAAGAACCAGGTCGTATGCGCGAGATGCCACTTCGGAGGGCTTACGTCCGGCATCGTCTGCACGACATAGTCCTCGACCGCCAGCGGCGCGCAGATCTCGAGTGACGTCGCGCGAACCTCCCCGTAGGCCGACGACAACCGCGCGCGCGCTCCCGCGTCGCACCCCGCGGCACGGGGCAGCCTGGAGGAAGCATTATGATCGGCAGGTGTCACTGTCGAACTCCCCTCGCTTCAATTCAGTATGCTTTCATTCTAGACAACCAGCCCCGGCTGATGACAGTGAAACTTTGTCACGGTAGACTGTCCATTGTGACGAACCTGACTTGGGGGCGACCGGTTTCGACGTGGGTCTCAAAACCTCAAGGGGCATGCCGAGGGGCAGAGCACCTCGTAAATCCAACTGCAAACCAATAGTTGCCAACGACGACAACTACGCCTTAGCTGCTTAACGCGGCTAACCCTCGACAGGGTCGTGCTTGTGCGCTCTGCTCGGGGGTCATCCTCACAAGCTCGCGAGGAGGTCAGCCCGGGGCCGAATCGTCAAAGCAGTACGGGCTCGCCGCATAGTCTCCCTGTCGCTCGGAAGCGTGCGGTCAAATTAAAGAGACGGCTACGCATGTAGAACCTTAGGCGGAGGGCTTGCGGACGCGGGTTCAATTCCCGCCGCCTCCACCATTGACACTTCCAGCAACATCCAACGCCGTCCGAGTGACGGCGTTTTTCTTTTGTTCTTCTGGTAGTTACTGTCCGACGCAGACTTGTCAAGCCTGGCACCAGCCGCCCATAACGGGGTATTGGTGGGGGTATCTGAAGAAATCGAACTGGGAGAAATTTCATGTCTGGGGGTATCGGAGGGAAGCTGACAGACAAAGCCGCCAAGGCGTTCGCGGCGAAGGCTGAGCGCGGCAAGAAGCTCGCTGACGGCGGCGGCTTGCATCTCTTCATCACCCCTGCGGGCGGTGCAACCTGGCGCGTCAAGTACCGCATCGAGGGCAAGGAGAAAATCTACTCCGTGGGCCCCTACCCCCTCGTCAACCTGGCGGCGGCGCGGGGTTGAGCTGGGGGAGGTCAAGGCTCTGCTGCTCGAAAACAAAGACCCGGTAACCGAGCGGCGAGTAAGCCGGGCGGCGACGGCGGCCGGATCGGATAACACCTTCAAGGCCGTCGCCCAGGAATGGCTGGCGATGAAACAGCGCGAATGGAGCGGCGTGCACTACGCCAAATCGACGCGCGCGTTCGAGCGCGACGTTTACCCCGCCGTCGGCAATCTTCCCATTGCCAGCATCACCCCGGCCATCGTTACCAAGGCCATCGAGGACATCCACAAGCGCGACGTGCTGGAGACGGCCACGCGCATCCTTCAGCATTTGAACGGCGTTTTCCGCTATGCCCAAGCCAAAGGCCTTTGCCGCGACAACCCGGCCGGGCCGGCGCGCGAAATTCTGCCGCGCAAGAAGGACAGCGGGCGCATGCCAGCATTGCTGGACTTCGCCGCGCTGGGCGAAATGCTGCGACGCGCGGAAATGGCG
>JBQTIC010000031.1:0-57291 GCA_052388435.1 Chromatiales bacterium
CGCTGGCTTGCCGAGAATGAAGACAAGCCTGGGAAGTCAGGGAGAGCCAAGCCGAGCCATCTTACCGACAACGAGCGCGCGAAGATGAAGAGCGCGCACCGGGTCATCCAGGGCGACGATGGGGTGGCAGTGGTCGACAGCAACCATCAGGTGGTCGTGCACGCGGAGGCCTATGGGGAGGCGCAAGCGCATGACCTGCTTGAACCCATGGTCGCGGGAACGCGACAGAACTTTCAGGCCATCGGCCAAGACCAAGACATCTTCGCGACCGCCAAACTGACCGCCGCTGCCGGCTTTCACAGCGAGCAGAACATGGAGAGTCTCTTTACGCAGCAGATTGACGGCTAGGTGGCCGACATCCTGTTTCGCAAACGCGACCCGCGGTTTGCTGAAGCGGGGCGCCACCAAGCGCGGCAGCGCGAGGAGCGGCGCGCGCAGCGGATGCAGGCCGGCGGGGTGTGCACGAACCGGGAGTTCCACTACGACCCTGATGAGAAGCGCTGTATTTGCCCGGCGGGCAAGCAGCTGTATCGCAATGGGAGCAACCTTGTCATTAACGGCTATCGGGCGGTGAAGTTCTGTGCGCCAAAGAGTGCCTGTCGCCCCTGTGCCTTGCGGTCTCAGTGTTTGAAGCACCCGCAGCGAACCGAGGTCCGACAGGTGCACTTCTTCCAAGGCGAAGCCCCCAACCGGCCCGAGACCTACACCACTAAAATGAAGCGCAAGATCGACTCTGCGGTCGGCCGCTTCATTTATGGGATGCGGCTCGCCACCGCCGAGCCCGTGTTTGCCAACATCACACGCCTACGCGGACTGGACCGCTTCACGCTGCGCGGCCAACGTAAGGTCAACACTCAATGGCCGCTCTACTGTTTGGTGCACAACCTCGGTAAGATCCACCGCTATGCGCCCGGCGTCGCCTGATTAGGCACCGTGGCTGCGGACTCCCTCGCCCACCCAACGCGAGGGTCAATGCGATAAGCCGAGTGTAAGGTGGGGACGCGAAGCCACAGATCGCAATCGAACGGCAAACCACGACTTATGACTAGCGTAGAACAGCCGTTTCAAAACCGACTTTTTCTACAGCCTCGTTGGGCACCAAGCAGATGAGCGGACCCGATCAGCGCCCTCCGCTGGCCGTTGCGCACGTCGTCCTCGAGACGGACCGGATTAGCGAAACCGGCCAGTTCATGCGCACGATCGGCATGCGGCCCATATTTGAAGGGCCCGAGGTTTCGGTATATGAGGTGCGTGGGGGGACGCATCTGATCCTCATGCAAAAAAGCAAAATCACTCCGGGCGATGCACCGTTTGGCCTGATGGTTGATGACCTGCAGAAAACTCATCAGCGCTTCAGCTCGCTGGGCCTTGGTCCGTCACCAATTGAGCCTCGGCCCGCCATAAGCCATGAGATCTTCACCGTGAGGGAGCCGGCCGGTCACACCATCACGTTCTTTTCGAGTCACGTGTCGGGGAAGCCAATATGAAACAGGGCTTGGTGCCCAACCACGCGCTCCAGCGGACGGCCCTCGCTTCGCTCGGGCTTCCCTCGTTCGCTGCGCCCACTCGGCGCCGCTGAGCGCGAGCGATGGAGCGGCGCGTGCGCCTGGGTCTGCTGACGCAGACAAACGGCGCCAGGCGTCAAGGGAGGCGGTTTCGATGAAAGTCAACGGCGAGGCAGGAACAGCGAACTCCGGTCGGTGTCGAACGCGCCGCGCCATCGTCGCGCCGTTGAGCCTCTCACTGGCATGGACGGCGCCCGCGCCGTCCATCGCTGTGTTCGAGTCGCACCGCTCGGCTGGCGCCTCGCGGCTGCCGCCCCTTGAACTTGTGTCGGACACTGCGTGTCCTCCACAACTCAAGGGGTGCTGCTCAACTGCGCGACGTTAGGCGCGTGACTATCATTGACGCATGAAGAAGCTGCTATCCGAGTGCCTCGGTACCTTCGCGTTGGTGTTCGCGGGCACAGGCGCGATCATCATCAATGACGTGTCTGGCGGCGCTGTCTCCCATGTCGGGATTGCGCTGACCTTCGGCCTTGTGGTCTTGGCCATGGTTTACGCGCTTGGCGACATATCGGGGGCACACCTCAATCCGGCAGTCACGCTCGGTTTCTTCCTGGCAGGGCGTTTCGAGCTCCGACAGGTTCTGCCTTACATCCTCAGTCAGTCGCTGGGGGCGCTTGCTGCCAGCGGCGCATTGCATCTGCTATTTCCCGCTCATCCGACCCTGGGCGGTACTTTCCCGGCGGGTTATGCTTTGCAGTCCTTTGCGCTGGAGGTCATCCTCACGGCGATGCTCATGTTCGTCATTCTCAGCGTCTCGGTGGGCGCCAAAGAGAAGGGCGTTACCGCGGGAATCGCCGTTGGCGCTGTGATCGCGCTGGAAGCCATGTTCGCCGGCCCGATTTCCGGCGCATCCATGAATCCCGCCCGGTCGCTCGCGCCCGCTCTTGTCTCCGCGCGCCTCGACAGTCTGTGGGTTTACCTTGGCGCTCCGCCGATCGGCGCTGCGCTTGCGGTGCTCGCCTGCCGCTGTGTGCGGGAAGCAGGCTGTTGTTCAACACCGCAGCCGGAGTCCAGCGCATGAAGCGGGTCCTGTTTGTCTGCGTCGAGAATTCCAATCGCAGCCAGATGGCTGAGGCGTTCGCACGCATGCACGGCGGTGATGCCGTCGAAGCATACAGTGCCGGGTCGCACCCGTCCGGACAGGTCAACCCTGAGGCTGTCGAGGCCATGCGTGAGTTGGGCTATGACCTCAGCAAGCATGGTTCGAAGTCCCTCTCGGAGATACCGGACATCGAGTATGACTTTGTGGCGACGATGGGCTGTGGCGATGCGTGCCCTTATGTTCGAGCGAAACGCCGCGAGGACTGGAGCATACCCCAGCCGAAAGATCTCCCGCTGGAGGAGTTCCGCGTTGTTCGCGATCTCATCGAAAGCAAGATCAGGGCGATGTTGGAGCAGCTTTAACGCCTGGACTGATGTGCGTTCCCGACAGCCGCCGAACATTGCCTGCGAGAGGTGCGCGCAAGAGCGGCGCACGCCTCAAGCAATCGTTCCGACCTTCCCTACTATGCAGGGGCGATCGCCCGCTTTCAGGCGGCGCGTGCCTCGATGCGGGCGAAGAAGTTGACGACGTTCGGGTTCGACATTGCGCCATCTGCGTGTAGGCCGTGCAGGAGCCGTTAGCAATGTCGGCGATCGTGAGACCATTGCCGACCGGATACTCGCGTGTGAGGCGTTGCCGTGAACGACACACTGCGTGAGCAGGCGCCGCCGCCCCCCGGTGGCCAACGCGGCGTGATCGAGGCCGCGCTGGCGCTGCGTGCGAAAGGCGAAGCCTTCGCCCTCGCCCTGGTGGTGGAGTCCGAAGGCTCGACCTATCGCAAGCCCGGCGCACTGGCCGTGGTGGCGGAGGATGGCGCGCGCGTCGGGGTGATCTCCGGCGGCTGTCTCGAGCCCGGGCTGGGCACGCTGGGGCGCGAGGCGCTGAGTGCCAACGCGCCGCGCATGACGGTGTTCGACACCGGCAGCGACAACGACCTGCTGTTCGGCTCCGGCTCCGGGTGCCGCGGGCGGATGCGGGTGCTGGCGCTGCCCGTGCGCCCCGGCCACGCCTGCGCCACCCTCGACGCCATCGCCGAAGCCTGCGCGCAGCGCCGCCGCGTCATGTTGCCGCTGCCCGAGCTCGCCCCAGCGCTGTTCGTCGAGGGCCGCCTCGAGTTCTGCCCGCCGCCGCATCTGCTGCTGCTTGGCGCCGGTCCGGAGGCGCCGCCACTGCTGCGCATCGCGCGCACCCTGGGCTGGTACAGCAGCGTCGCCGACCACCGGGAGGGTCTGCTGGCGCCTGAGCGCATGCGCGAGGCCGACCGTGTGTTGCGGCAGCGTCCGCGCGCCGCGCTGGCGGAACTCGCCGGCGATCGCTTCGACGCGGTGCTGGTGATGACTCACCTCGCCAGCGCCGATCTCGAGGCGCTGCGCGCGCTGGCTGCGGGCAACGTGCCCTACGTGGGCCTGCTCGGGCCCGCCGCGCGCCGCAACGAGCTGCTGGCCGAGCTTGAGGAGGACCAACGCGCGGCGGTGCACGAGCGCCTGCACGCCCCGGTGGGTCTGCCTCTCGGCGGCGAGGGCCCGGAGGCAATCGCGCTCGCGATGGCAGCCGAACTGCAGCGCGCCTTCCATCCGCGGCCATGAGCGCGACGCGCCACGCAGCGATCCTGCTCGCCGCTGGCGCCTCGCGACGGCTGGGTACACCTAAGCAGCTGCTGACGATCGACGGTGAACCGCTGGTGCGGCGCGCCGCACGCGCGGCGCTGGCCACCGATCCACGGCAAGCGCTGGCGGTCCTGGGGGCGCATGCCCAGGGCGTGCTGCGCGGCCCCGATGGCCACGGCGCCCCGGGCCTGCCCTGCGCGACCTGCCACGGCGAAGCCAATCCACCCGCCAGCTACGGCCCGCACGCCCCGCCCGGCGCGCCGCACTGGGGACTGCCGTCACCGGACCACAAAATGGCATGGATCGGCCTGCCACCGAGAGAGCTCTGCGAGATGATCAAGGACAAGAAGCGTAATGGCGACCGCAACTTTGACGCACTGATCACGCATGTCAGCACGGACAAGCTGGTGCTGTGGGGCTGGAACCCGGGTGGTGAACGTGCGCCGGTGCCGGTGCCGCACGAGGAGTTCGTCGCGCAGTTTAAACGCTGGGCGGCCGCCGGCGGGCCGTGTCCGAGCGTTGCGGCCCGCCCGGAATGACTTCATAGATTTTGCTGCAAACCCTAACCACCTGCCCAGGCGGCGGGATCGAGCCGGTAGAAGCTGCTCAGTTCGCGATAAAGCGGCGGATGCCGCTCGCGCAGCGCGACCGGCTGTTCCATGAACACTTCGGTTGCTACGGCGAAGAACTCGCCGGGATTCTCTGCGGCCTCCTCGGGCAGCAGCGTATCCTCGTCGTTGTCGATAGCCTGCTGCAGGTGCTCGAACGCCTCCCGGAAGACTGCTGACCAGCGCCGGTAGCTCTCCGCGTTATCGAGCAGCGGGGCGCCGTTCGCATCGCCGTCGGCCTGGTCGAGCTGATGGGCGAACTCGTGGTAGACCACGTTGTACGCCTCCTCGCCGGCCTCCAGCCCCTCCTGGATGTCATCCCAGGACAGGATGACTTTTCCTTCTGTCCATGATTCGCCGCTCAGTACCTTCTGCTCCCAGGTATGCACACCGGCATCGTCACGCAGTTCATGCTCGGTGATGAAGGCGGCTGGGTACAGGAGAATGCTGCGCACGCGGTCGTAGTGCTCGATGCCCTTGTTCACGATCAACAGGCACGCCTGCGCACCGACCATCAGTCTAATCTCATCGGTGATGGTCAGGCCGGCGCAGCCGATGAACTCCTTCTCGGCAAGAAATACGAGCAGCGCCTGCTGTAAACGAGTCTTGAGATCGGCAGGCAGCCGCCGGTAGACGGGCAGCGTCCGGGCGAGGATCTCGTCCCAGGAGGAGGGGAACTCGGTTGCGAGCAGGTGTGCGCGGCGCCGATGACGAAGCCATGGCACCGCAAGGACCGCCGCGATCAGCGCGGCGGTGACGAGACCGATGACGAGGACCGCCTGCACGGGTTCTTCCTCTGCCGGTGTCGCGATCAAGACCCGGTGGCGGGCGCCTTCAACGGATCGACAGGTCCGGTGGCGTCGGACTCGAACAGACTCCGCAGTTCATCCGAGGCCTGCCTGGCGCTCTGGATGAGGGCGGTCTCGTCGTGGTATATCGCATGCTGCTTCTTGATGAGGGCCTCGTCGTATTCGCGGAACATCCTCACCGTCCGCTCAGCATCCGCTTTCCCCAGACCTAACCCGCAGAGCACCTCGCGCGCCATCTCCAGGCTGGAGAGATAAGTGTCGCGGTAGAGCACGTCGACGTTCAGGTCCATGAGCTTGTAACAGTGAAAGCGGTTGCGAGCGCGCGCGTAGATCGGCACATGCGGGAGATGCCTGCGCAGCACGGCCGCGATCTTGACAGAGGTTTCCACGTTACTGATGGCGAGCACGAAAAGCCGGGTATTTTCCACCTTGGCGGCGTGCAGCAGCGCCAACCGTGAGGCATCGCCATAGTAGATCTTGCTGCCGAATTTGCGCACGAAATCGACCTGCGTCTGGCTGCTGTCGAGTGCGGTGAACGCGATGCCGCGCATGCGCAGGATGCGCGCAATGATCTGGCCGAAGCGGCCGAAGCCGGCAATGACAACCGGGTTCGCGGACTCTTCGATGCGGTCATACTCCGGCTCCTCGTGGCGCGCTGCCCAGCGCTTGAGCAGCCTGTCGTTAAACACGAACAGCACCGGGGCAAGCATCATCGAGAGGGTGATGACCATCACCAGTGTCTCAGCGGTGTTTGCGGCGATGATGCGATGGTCGCGCGCGAGGCTGAAGAGCACAAAGGCGAATTCGCCGCCCGCGGCGAGCGCTATGCCGAGGTTGCGTGCGGTATCGCTGCTGGCGCCGGCCAATCTGCCCACGAGATACAGCACCGCAAACTTGACTAGAATGACGGCAATAGCCAGTCCAACCAGCAGCAGCGCCTGCTCGCGGATCAGGCCGAGATTCACCGACATGCCAACGGCGATGAAAAAAAGACCGAGCAGCAGCCCTTTGAATGGCTCCAGTTCCGCCTCGATCTCGTGGCGGAACTCCGAATCCGCGAGCAGCACACCGGCGAGAAAGGCGCCCAGTGACATCGACAGGCCGAGGTAGTGCATGAGCAGGGCCGTGCCGATCACCACCAGTAGCGCGGCGGCGGTGAAGATCTCCCGGTTGCCGAAGCGAGCCACGGCGCGGAAGGCGAGACGCAAGAGCTGGCGGCCGAGTACAAGCATCGCGATGATCACGGCGAGCGCCCGCGCGATGCCAGTCCAGTCCACGCCCTGTTTCGACAGCTCTGGCCCGACCGCGAGCAGCGGCACAATAGCGAGGACCGGGATTACGGCCAGATCCTGGAACAGCAGGATGGCGAACGATTCGCGGCCGTGGCGCGCGGTGAGTTCGCCTCGCTCGGCCAGCGTCTGCAGTACGAAGGCGGTCGAGGACATGGCCGCGCCGATCCCGATCACTGCGGCGGCGAGCCAGCCTTGAGCCAGCATGGCGGCGGGCAGCGCGATGAGCAGAGCCGTGAGCAGCACCTGGGCGCTGCCCATAGCGAACACCGTGCGGCGCAGGACCCAGAGTCGCGAGGGTTGCAGCTCCAGGCCGATGATGAAGAGCAGCAGCACCACTCCCAGCTCGGAGAAGTGCAGCGTGTTCTCCACGTCGCTCACCACCCTTAAGCCCCACGGCCCGATGAGCATCCCGGCGACGAGATAGCCGAGCACCGTGCCGAGGCCGAGCCTCTTGAAGAGCGGCACGATGAGCACGGCCGCGGCGAGGAAGATTGCGATTTGTCCGAGCATGGGTCGAGCGATCCGTTTTAGGCGTAATGTCGGGTTACATGCGCAAGCGCGATACGGCGGTGAAATCGAACAGGCCGAGCGCGTGGGGCGGCTTGCGAAATCGGGGAAGGCAAAGGCAAAGGCTAATCGTCAACCTGACTGAGTTGCGCCCTGGCTCCGTGGTGACCCTGCGCGGCGGCCTTCCGCAGCCACTGGACTGCCACGCCTTGGTCGCGAGGCACGCCTTCCCCGCGCAGATACATGCCGCTCAAGACAAACTGGGCCTCGGCATCACCCTCTTGTGCTGCCCTGCGATACCACTGCGCCGCCTGGGTGACATCGCGCCGCACCCCTTCGCCGCTCTGGTACTTGTGGCCGAGCAGTCGCTGCGCGCCGGGATCGCCACGTTGCGCCCGGCGTTGCAGGTCGATGAGTGCGTTGCTCGCGGTTTTGTCGGCCGTCCTGCTGGCAGCTTGCGATTTCGAACTTGCGCCGTGCGCCGCGGGCTTCGTCGTTGACGACGATGGCGATACGTCAATCATTGTGGCGACGGGCCCGAGTGACGGGCGCACCGTGGGGTGCATAACATCCTGCAGGGAACTGGGTACAGGCGGCGGTGGTCGCTTCGCCGATCCAGCCGGCGCCTTCGCGTCCTGCTCCCTGTCCTTGCCAGCGGACAGGGAACCGTAACGGACGACGATACCGTGCGCCGCCGCCTTGTTGATCGCCTCCGCCTCATCCGGATTGGGGGGCGGATCCATGGACGGGATGGCGGCTGTGATCGTCGGCTGCTCCGCGGAAGCTTCAGCGGCGGGTGGCGTGGGCGTGGTGGTCCGTGGCGCTTCCCTATCCATCGACCTGCTTGCCGCGGAGGCCGCTCGCGGTGATCGCTGCGCCGGCTTTGCGCCGGCACGGCGCTGGAGGGCATCCAGCGATGCCTGCGCCTCCTTATGCCCCTGGTCAGCGGCCCGGCGCAGCCAACCGATCCCTTTGGCTTGATTCTCGGTCGTGCCCTCGCCCTTAACATGCATGGTGCCGACGATGTACTGCGCGTCGGGCCGGCCCTGTTCGGCCGCCCTGGACAACCATGTGAGCGCCGCTATCGGATCGCGAAGCGCGCCCCTGCCCTCGCGATACATGAGACCCAGGCGCAATTGCGCTCGTGCGTCACCCTCTTCCGCTAGCCGGCGAAACTCCTTCAGGGCTCCCGTATACTCGCCGCGCTCATACTCTGCGACTGCGGCAGCGTAGTCCGCCCGCGCCAGTGCTGACGCAGCGAGCGCCAGCAGCAGCATGAGCATGGCTTTCATCATCGACCCGCCGTACCTCCGATGCTCAGATACCATCGACCGCCGGGATGGTCAAGGCAGGCGGTTGAAATGTTGCGCGTGCCGCCTCTTTGCCCTTCCGCGCATACAATGAGCAGGCACCACGCTCCATGGTGCATCTCAGCCACCCACGCAAGCGGTAAGCAACCGCGCGGGCACAACGGTCCGCCAGGTTGCAGCGTCGCGACGACACCCTGATGCATTGAGAGCAGATCCATGACTGAAAGCACAACCCTGGCGGAACACGCCGACGGCGCGGACCACAACGGATGGCGCAGGCTGGTCATTGCGGTGCAGCAGCGCGCTCCGCTCGACGCCGCACAGATGCTCGCGCGCGAGGACGATGAAACGATCGCCGAGGTGCTGAACCGGCTGCAGCCAACCGTCGCGCTGAAGGTCCTGCCGCGGCTGCCGGAAGATCGCCGCAACGCGATCGTCCCGCGAGTGGGCGCGTCCCTTGGCCAACAGTGGTCGGTAAACCAGCGCTATCCCGAGGACAGCGTCGGCCGCCTGATGGAGCCGGCGACGGCCGTCTTCCGCATGGACGTGACTGTGCGCCAGGCCATCGAGCGCATCCGCGAGCTGGTCAAGGAATCACTGTTTACCTACGCCTACGTGACGGACGATGAGGGCCGGCTGCGGGGCGTGGTGGTGATGCGGGACCTGCTGTACACCGACCCCGATGAGTTGCTGGTCCATATCATGGTGGAAGCCCCCTTCTACTTTCTGCCCGAAACATCGATCACCGAGGCCATGCGGGCGGTCGTGCACCGCCACTATCCCGTGTATCCGGTTTGCGATGCGGCGGGCCGGCTGCTCGGTGTGGTGCAGGGTTACATGCTGTTCGAGGAACAGGCCTTTGAGATCAGCGCCCAGCCCGGCCGCATGGTCGGCGTGCAGAAGGAGGAGCACCTCGTGACGGCGTGGCCGGTGTCGCTGAGATTCCGGCATCCATGGCTGCAGCTCAACCTGCTCACCGCCTTCCTGGCGGCGACCGTCGTCGGCATTTTCGAGGAAACGATCTCGCAGGTGGTGGTGCTCGCGGCCTTCCTGCCCGTGCTCGCCGGCCAGTCAGGCAACACCGGCTGCCAGGCGCTGGCCGTCACCCTGCGCGGTCTGACTCTCGGGGAGTTCACCCCGGGCCTGCACAGGAGGATCGTGCTCAAGGAAGCTTTGCTTGGACTGACCAATGGCCTGCTGGTGGGGCTCGTCGCCGCCGCCGCCATGTTCTGGTATGCCTCACACAGCCATGCGCAGGAACCGCTCAGGTTGGCGCTGGTGGTGCTGCTCGCAATGATGGGCGCGTGCGTCGCCAGCGGCGTGACCGGCGTGCTGGTGCCGCTGACGCTGAAGCGTTTGGGCGCCGATCCAGCCACCGCCTCCAGCATCTTCCTCACCACCGCGACCGACGTGACCAGCATGGGTCTGTTCCTGTGGCTTGCCAGAATGCTGGTCCTCTAAGACTCATGTGATACTGCTCGGCGCGCAGGTCATCGCCGGGCGCCAACGACCCGACAACGAACAACGCAGAAAGGAAGCCCCATGTCATCGAAGCTGCTGGCGCCTGCCAATATGCTCAATGCGCTGCTCATCTTCGTGCCCATCGCGGCGGTGCTCGAATGGCGGCACGCCAACCCGACGTGGATATTCATCGCCTCAGGCATCGCCATCATTCCGCTCGCGGGTCTCATGGGCAAGGCGACAGAGCACCTGGCGGAGGATCTGGGCGAGGGCCTGGGCGGGCTGCTAAACGCCACCTTCGGCAATGCCGCCGAGCTCATCATCGCCATCCTGGCACTGCGCGCCGGTTTGCATGACATCGTTAAGGCCTCCATCACCGGCTCCATCATCGGCAACATACTGCTGGTGCTGGGCCTGAGCATGGTTCTCGGAGGTGCGCGTTACAGCGTTCAGGTGTTTAACCGCGGCGCCGCCTCGGTCAGCGCCTCGCTGCTGACGTTGAGCGCGATCGCACTGGTAGTGCCGGCCATTTACCACTGGCTCGTCGGAGATGAGGGGATAACGCGCGAGCAGGGGCTCAGCCTGGAGATCGCCATCGTTCTCGCCATCACCTATCTGCTCAGTCTGTTTTTTACCCTGAGGACACACCGGCATCTGTACGTGAGCGAGGCGAACCCCGAACACGACGAGGCGCTGGGCACGCACGGCTGGGGTCGCGGCAAATCGCTGCTGGTCCTGCTGGCCGCGACGGCGCTTGTGGCTTGGATGGCGGAGATGCTGATCGGCGCCGTTGAGCACACCGCCGAGGCATTCGGCATGACGGAAGTGTTTGTCGGCGTGATCGTGGTGGCGGTTATCGGCAACGCCGCCGAGCACAGCACGGCAGTACTCGTCGCGATTAAGAACAAGATGGATCTGGCGGTGAACATCGCGGTCGGCTCAAGCTTGCAGGTGGCGCTCTTCGTGGCCCCGGTGCTGGTGTTTCTGAGCTATGCCATGGGCGCGCCGATGAACCTGGTATTCACGCCATTTGAGGTGATCTCGGTGTTCCTGGCGGTGCTGGCCGTCAATACCATCGTCATGGACGGGGAGTCCAACTGGATGGAGGGCGTGCAACTGCTCGCCGTCTATCTCATCATCGCGATCGCCTTCTACTTCCTGCCCTGATCGCCCCGTGCCAGAGGTCAAGAGACACGCCTCCCGCCGATAGACGGAGAGCCGTCCTTGCACCGTGGCTGCAAGGCATGGACCCACAGGAGAGAACTGAAACCTGGTCGACCGTGAAGGCTGATCCCGACCCCGAGCGCCGCCGCCGGCCACGCCGCGCGCGCCTGCTGCTCTTTCCGTTGCGGCGGTGCCAGGCGCTGCAGCCATAAACCCTGTAATTCGATTTGCGGTCGTCGCGATCGCCCACTGCGTCACGGAATCGGCAGCGCCGCTAAAGTTTTCGCCTCTGCGAGCCGCCAGCCCTCTCCGAACGCCTGGACTTTGTCCGCAGCCCAGGCGCCCCACCGCGCGTTACGTCTTTGCGCTCCTGGCCGGGGGATTCTGCGGGTGGCAGCCCGCCCGGCCAGGTATGCAGCGAGATAAGGCCGCAGCGATTATGAAAGTCATACCAATCAACGAACGTGATCCTGAAGCCGGAGGCAGCGTCGCGCGCCGCGCGCATCTGCTCAACGCCGCCCGCGATGCGGCGCTCGGCCATCTCACCGAGGCCTTCAAGGCGATGCTCGATCGGGCCGACGACGTCCTGTTTGAGTTCGCGGAGAAATCCGACAGCAATGTGCAGCAGGCGCTGTATTTCGACGCGATGGGGGATCTGCGTGTGAAGCGCGCGCCGATGGAGGCGGCGTTCAAGGATGGCTTTCTCACCGCCCACGAGCAGCGCCGCAAGCGCAATGTGCACACCAGGATTGCGTCGCCGGGAATGCCGAGCAGACTAAGCCTGATCGACGATGGAGCGATGGAGGAGGATATCGCTGTCGCCAACCTCACCGACAAAATGAGCAAGGCCGCGCGCGAGGAACTGTTTGCGCTCAACAAACGCATGGCGCTCCTGCTCGAAGTGGCGGAAATCGGATCTGAAGACAACCCGCTCGGGCCGAAGTGCATCGCGGAGGCGATCCACCAGGCCTGCGCCGGGCTGACGGTCGATTTGAGGATCCGCCTCATCTTCCTCAAATTGTTCGACCGCCTCGTCGCCAGCAATGTGGTGGCAATGTATGCCGCGGTTAACGAGCGTCTGGCGGAACAGGGTGTAATGCCGATCGTGCAGTCGGAGGGCAGGCGCGGCTATGTCCCGCAGCCGCGCACCGGGGCCTACCATAGCGGCGCCGGTTTGCGGCCTTCGCAGGCCGAACTTATGGATATCCTTGAGCGGCTGCTTAAACCCGCCGCGGGCGAAGCTGGGATCGGCACCGGGCATGCCGGGGAGCCGAACCCGCCCTGCAACCCCGCGGTCCTCGCAGCGTTGACCCGCTTCCAGCATTCGAGCGGTTCGATGCCGTTCGAGACGGGCGCTGGGGGCGGCGTGGCATCCGTGAACCTGCTGAAGCAGCTCAAAGGCAGTGGCGCCATGCCGGCGCTGGATTCCGCCGGCGACATGACCATCGACATCGTCGCCATGCTGTTCGATTACATCCTCGATGACAAGAACATCCCGGAGGTCTTCCGCGCGCTCATCGCGCGCCTGCAGATCCCGGTGCTCAAGGTGGCTCTCATCGACCGCGATTTCTTCGCGAAGAAATCGCACCCGGCGCGCCGGGTGCTGAATGTCATCGCCGAGGCGGCAGTCCGTGCGACCGGGGATCCACCGCAGGAGGCGGACGTGCAACAGGCCGTGGAGCAAATCGTGCAGCGCATCGCATCGTGACCGAATTCGACAATGATGTGTGCACCTTCGCCGACGGCCTGAGGGCGCTCGAGGAAGCGTTGGGCAGCCTCGAGCAGGAGGCCAGAGTCCGCGCCGCGCGCACGGCCAGGCTGCTCGATGGTCGCTCAAGACTGGAGATGGCCAAGACCTACGCGCGCGAGGTGGTCGAAACCCGCCTGCGGCCCGACGGCATCCCGGAGGTCGTCCGTAACTTCCTGCTGACGCACTGGAAACATCTGCTCATCACCCTGTTCGCCCGCGATGGCGAAGACAGCGCGACGTTGCGTGAGGCGGTGCGGACCATGGATGAGCTGGTGTGGAGCGTGCTTCCAAAGACGAGTCGGCAGGCACGCGACAAGCTCACCAGGCTGCTGCCGCGGTTACTGCCCCGCCTGAAGCAGGGCATGGAAGCCGTTTCCGTGCCGCCGGTCGCGCGCTCAGGATTCCTCACCAGGCTGGCCAGGGCGCATACCGAAGCCATGCGCGGCGAGGCAAAGAACGCTGCGGTACAGCCGGCAGCCGCGGTGGAAGACCGCGCAGGGATGATTGTGAGTGAGGAGGACGGCAACGTGCAGGACATCACGACAGGTGCCTGGCAGCCCGAGGCGAATGCCGCTGCTGCCGCGGCGACCGAAACGAAGATCGAGAACGTCGAACCCACACCGGTGGCGTCGCCACAGGTGTCGGCGCTCGATCCGCGCAAGAAGGCAATACTTGCCGCCATCATGCGCCGTGTCCGCGAGGCCCAGATGGCGCGCTCCGGACAGGGGGGTGCCACCAGCGGCGAACCACCGGCGCCGCCTGCACCACCGCTAGCTGCCACCCCGCCAGAGGGTGTCATTCGAGGCGAAGCCGGGTCTGTGGTGTACCCCCGCATACCCGCCGATATCCGCGCGGCCATGCACGAGATCCGCACCGAGCCTCCGGAACTCCCCTTCATTGAGCCCGCCAGGCAGTTACAGACGGCGGCGCAGTCCGACTGGCAAGACGTAACCGAACCGCCAGTGCCAAGCGTGGCGGAGCGGATGCGGCAGCGGCTGGACACCGAGGAGGAGGTGCAGCTTGCCGACGTAATGCGGAAAAACGCGGTGCAAGCCGCGTCGGCGGTCGCGCTGCCGCCGGCGGACGAATCGGTACTGGACATTACCGCCAACACCTTTTATCGCATGTTCTCCAACGATAGCGGCGGCAACGCTTCGGTCCCGAACGTGGGGGCCTTCAATATCGAGGAGCTGACCCTCGGCGAGACCAGGAACCCGGTGATGCGTGAGGCGGACGATGAGCACCAGAAGACGGTGAAGAATCTGGAGCCCGGCACCTGGCTCGAGTTCCGCCACGAGGATGGCTCGACGTTTCGCGCCCGTTTCACCTGGTATAACGCGAACACCGACACCTACATCTTCACGGATCGAAACGGGCGCAAGGTCGCCGACCGCACGCACAATGGCCTGGTGGCCGAATTCCGGCGCGGCTCGGCCTGCGTCACCCACGACACGCCCCTTCTGGACCGGGCATTCACGCGGCTGGTGGATACATTGAACCTCGGTGAGCCGCCGGACGACCGCAACGAATAATCAAGACACGGCCTGCGCTTCACGGCGCCGCCGTGCTCGATTGGCGGGTCGCGAACAGCCGGCGTGGAGAACATGAATGAACGCAGCAACGAGGAGTGAAGGAGATGGACCATGAATCTGCAGTGCCCGCGCGACAGCGCGGGGAGCGGCCGACAGCGCACAGCCTGGTCGCCGAAGTAGACAATCTGGTGTCGCCGCCCGACGTTTGCATCAAGCTCAGTGAACTCTTGCAATCGCCGGATACATCGGTGCAACAGATCGGAGAGGTTATCCTCCGTGACCCGAACCTCACCGCGCGACTGATGCGCCTGGTCAACAGTCCCGCGTTCGGCCTGCGCGCACGCATCGATACCGTGTCGCGCGCCATCACGGTGCTGGGGACGCGTGAGCTCTACAGCATGGTGCTCGCGATCTCCGCGGTGCGTACTTTCCGCAAGCTGCCTAGCGCGCTGGTCAACATGGATACGTACTGGCGGCATAGCATCTTCAGCGCCCTGCTTGCCCGCATACTCGCGAGGCGCTGTGGCGTGCTGCACCCGGAGCGGCTTTTCATCGCCACGCTTCTGCATGATGTCGGCAGCCTGGTGCTGTACCGGCGCCTGCCTGAAGTGGCCGCTGAGCTGCTTTTGACCGCCCAGGGCAATGAGCAGGTGCTCTGCCATGCCGAACGCGACGTGCTGGGGTTCACCCATGCCGAGCTCGGCGGCCTGTTGCTCGAGCACTGGCGCATGCCGGAGCCGCTGAGCGTGATGGTCGCGCGGCATCACGAGCCGGCCGCGGCCGGTGACGCCAAGCTCGAGGCGTCCATCGTCCACGTCGCTGACGTGCTGGCCAATCACTCTGGCATAGGCGGTTTCTGCGAGGCCACTGCCAACACCGAGGAGATCGATCCGGTTGCGATGGCGCTTGTCGGGACGCTGGCGGCCTCCGACAAGGACGCCATCACCGGCGAGGCCGGCTCCCAGCTCGCTGAAACGGCCGCGGCGCTCGCCGCCTGATTGCCGGAAGCTCGGTGTACGCGCCGCCCGTGCGGATGGATGCAACGGCACGCCGAAACTGTCGACGCCTTAACAAGGTCGGCTGACCTCCGCCTGCGGCGCCCCGACGGTTGAACTTGGCCTCCGGACGCCGGTCTATAGGGTTTGCGCCTGTAACCTTCTGCGCTCATCGAGCCACTGAGAGAAGTTGTATGGGGATCACATACAGCTCCGGTCCGAACAGATTCGCCGTCGCAAGAAGGAGGAGTCGTAGGGGCCAGGGGCAGGCGTAATCCTTCCTAACATTTTCGAGAAGCAAAGGAGAAGAGATCATGAGTCATACCACCAAGAAACTGACCGGTGCCGCGCTGGCAACGACCGCTGCCCTGATGTTCGGGTTTGCACCGATGTCCAGTGTGGCTGCCGAAGAGGGCGCGGTCGCCTGCATGGGCATCAATGCATGCAAAGGCCAGGGTGCCTGTAAGACCGCGGACAACGCCTGTGCCGGTCAGAATGCTTGCAAAGGGCACGGCATCACCAAGGTCAGTGCCGCTGAGTGCACCGAGAAGGGCGGTACCGCCGCCAGTGAGTAGGCTTCCGTCTTCCGCGTTGGTTTGCGCGGGAGGATGATCGTTCAGGGGCATCGGGACAACCGTCCCGGTGCCCTTTTTGTTTGGAGGCTCTGGCAGGCACGCACTGCATGGATTGTGGGGTATCCTCTTTGCCCATGGGAGATTCTGGGAGCTTAGGCTTCGGACTTGGGCTCCGGCCGCCACACTACCAGGATATTCTGGAGGGCGAGCCGGCGGTGGACTGGTTCGAGCTGCTCTCCGAGAACTACATGGTCGAGGGGGGCAAGCCGCTGTACTTCCTCGATCGGATCTGCGAGCGCTATCCCGTCGTCCTGCACGGCGTCTCGCTCTCCATCGGCAGCACGGATGCACTCGATCGTGACTACCTGAAGCGGTTGAAGGCCCTGGCCGCGCGCGCCGGACCGCGCTGGATCTCTGACCACCTGTGCTGGACGGGTGTCGATCACACTAATCTGCACGACCTCATGCCGCTGCCGTACACCGAGGAGGCGCTGCGCCACGTTGTCACGCGGGTACAAGCGGTGCAGGACTACCTCGGGGCACGCATTCTGCTCGAGAACGTGTCGACCTACGTGACCTATGGCCAGTCGACGATGAGCGAGTGGGAGTTCCTCGCGCAGGTGGCCGAACAAGCCGACTGCGACATCCTGCTGGACATCAACAACATCTACGTCAGCGGTTTCAATCATGGCTTTGATCCCCATGAGTATCTGGATGGCATACCCGCAGGCCGCGTCCGCCAGTTTCACCTCGCTGGTCACACCCGCCATCCCGACTACATCGTAGACACGCATGACCACGCAATCATCGATCCGGTCTGGGAGCTGTACGCGGAGGCGCTGCGGCGTTTCGGGCTGGTCGCAACCATGATCGAGCGCGATGACCACATCCCGCCGCTCGCCGAACTGCTGGCAGAGCTTAACCAGGCGCGCGCCATCGCGCGGAGCGCACTCGAAAGCGCCGGTCTTCATACGGCACAGCGGGCATCGGCATGAATGCGATGCCACGGCTGCCGACGTTGAACGAGGTTCAGGAAGCCTTTCAGCGCTACGTGTTGAGCGGTGATTCGGCTGCGGCGGAACGACTGTTCGCACGCAACGGCAGGGCAACGGTCGCGGTACGTATGGGCATCTACCACGATGCCTACCGCCTGCGCCTCATCGAGGCATTGCGATCGGACTATCCGACCCTGCATGCCCTGCTGGGAGCGGAGACCTTCGAGCCCCTCGCCCGCGCGTACATCGACTGTCATCGCAGCCCCTACTACAACATCCGCTGGTACGGCGATGCGCTTGCCGATTTTCTGCTCGCGCGCTCGCCGTGGCGCGAGCAGCCATGGCTTGCCGAACTGGCGCGCTTCGAGTGGTCGATGCTGGCGGCTTTCGATGCTCCCGGGTCATCTGCGCTGACCGCCGAAGCGATGAGCCGGATCGCACCCGGGGCGTGGCCGGAAGTGCGCTTCACCGTGCAGCCTTCGGTGCGCGTACTCGCTCTCGCCTTCGAGACGCCATCGCTGTGGAAGGCGCACAAGGCGGGAGAGGACGTTAAGGGTCGTCGCCCCGCCGCACTGCGTCGTGACTGGCTCATCTGGCGGCGCGGCCAGGAGACCTACTTCCGTTCGCTAGCCGGAGACGAGCGTCGCGCGTTCCGCTGCCTGCTGGACGGGGCGCCCTTTGCGGCGATTTGCGAGCAGGTGGGAGATACGGAGGGCGATGCCGCTTTGCGCGCGGCCAGTTTGCTGAAGACGTGGATCAGCGAAGAGCTGCTCAGCGAGGCGATCCAGGACGACGCCTGACCGATTGTCCGCGCAGTTCCGCTGACTGATCTGCCGCGGTTCTGGACGTGTTCACTGCTGCTCCTGCGACTACCTGAGGCGCAACCCCCTCAAATCTGACGCGTCCACGTTGAACCGCCGCTCGCAGCAGTACATCGGAAGGGTGGTGACTATCGAGGGGCCCATCGTTAACGGCGTGGGCAAGATCCGCATCGATGATTCAACGCGGGGCGGACTGCGCGAAGGCACGGTGGTTGCCGCCGATGGGCCCGTCCTCACGGTTCGGCCGAAGCCATGAGGCCGCGGCGGATAGCGCGTGTGGCCCGTAATATATTGACGATAATGGCTTTTCATATTCAACCGAGCACTCGGCGAGCGCGGTAAGGAAGAACTCTTCAGCAAGTCCTTGACAGGGCCTGATTAGTGGACTATGCTGCAACGCAACATGCTGCATTGCAGCAAGTTAGACTTCAACTGATCCATTTAACTGACCCTGACTAGATCAGGACTAGAGGAGAGACACCATGCAAGGCGCCGTTAATTTTTCTGAGGTAGTTGGTTTCTACAGCAACGCGATTGAGCTTAGCCTGCGCACCAGCAAGGTGCTGCAGAACGCGGTGGAGCGTTCGCTGCGCGAGCATCTGAGCTTCGTTGAGGCGACCGTTGGGCAGCTGGCCCCTGTCACGCGCGCCGATCAGCCCGCGGATTTCGTTGCGGCGCAGTCGGCGCTGATCGAAGGTCTCCGCGATCAGATCTCCAGCACCACGAAGAATCTGCTCAAGATCCAGCAGGACACCGGTGCCGAGATCAAGGCGCTGGTTGCCGAGAGCGTTGAGAAGTTCTCGCCCGAGGCGGTGACCAAGCTGTTCAAGGCCGCCTGAGCTGCCACGGACTTCTTTCGACAGAGAACCCGCCGCGGGGTCAATGGACCGGCCCCGGGGCGGGATGACTGCCATGACGCTCCTAGAGGAAGCCGCTCTGGTGGCGCTGCTCCAGCGCCGCTTCGGCGACGGTACGGTCTATCTGCAGAGTCGCGAAGACCGCCTGCTGCTCAAGAAGGCAGTGCAGCTCGGCCTGGTCACGCACGACGGCTATCTCACGCCCGCCGGGCAGCGCTACGTCACCACCCACAAACTCGATCAGCCGGAAGATTCAAACACTGCTGATGCCGCGCATCGGCGCGACGAACTGCTAGGCGAGATCTAGGGAAGCTCTGAATAAGCCCATCCTGGACTTCTCAGAGCACGCAAAAGCAAAAAGCGTGGTTTTTGCTTTGCTTCATCTTCAACGGCTTGCCGCCGTCGAAGATAGCGGCACATCCCTGTGCCGCAGGAACCTCTGACTTAATCAGAGGTTCCCTAGGGATCTGTGGTTGACTGCCGCGCCGCAGCCTACTCGCGCCAGTGTGGCGGGCAGGTGTTTTCGTAGCCCGGTAGCGCCTCGATGTTCTTCATCCAGCCCATCAGCGCCGGAAAATGCTCCGAAAACGGCGCGAGCTTGAGGTCCATGGCCGCCGTCTGCTGCTTGCTCAGGGCGCGCTGCAGGATGGCGACAAGCGGATATAGGACCAGGTCCGCCGCCGTTGCCGTCTCCCCGACGAGCCAGCGGTTGTTCCTGAGGCGCGCGTTGAGCAGCGCATATTCCCGCAGTGCGCTTGCGCCGGCGTTGATAGCATCACCCTGCGCCTCCATGCCACCAGAGAAGATCGGTCGTATCGACGGTTGGCTTCTCGATGTAGGAACTGCATTCGCACACGCTCATCATGATGCGCGCGCTCAGCTCCGGCGAACGTCCGAACAGCGAGGCTCCGCGTACTTGTCATCAAGATACTTCATGATGGCGAGCGATTCGTAGACGACGAAATCACCGTCCTTCAGGACGGGCACTTTCCCGCGCGGGTTTAGCCGCAAGAACTCCGGCGACTTATGTTCCTGCCTGGAGAACTGCAACTGGTGCGAGACGTACTGTAACCGCTTGACCTCCAGCGCCAGCAGCGCGCGCCAGGCGAACGGGCTGCCGCTGCCCCAATAGACTTCCAACGTCATGTCATCCCCCTTTTGCCTTGGTGCGATCCGCCGGCCGCTCAGTCTGTCCGCTCTCCCCGCCCGTGTTCCCCGGAGCGACCAGCGCCGGTGGCGCCACCAGCGGCAGCGAGGGTTTTTGTGTGGTGGGTACTTCGATGCCGGCGGCCCGCAAGCGCTCCAATATGCTCTTGCGCACGTCGCTCGACACCCGTCCCTTGTTGTCGAGATCCTCGAGCTGGAAGCTCAACTGGTACTCCGCACCGCGATCGGTGAAATTGACCAGCAGCACCGTCGGCTCGGGGTGCAGGATGACCTGGGGATGCGCGCGCGCGCACTGCATAAGGATCGCCTCGATGCGCGATGTCTCCACCGAATAGGGCGCCACGACGCGGATCTCAACCCGGCCAGTCCGGTCGCGGTGGGTCCAGTTCAGGACCGCCGATTGCAGGAGGTCGGAATTCGGGATGATGACAGAGGCATGCAGGCCGGTTTCGATCTCGGTAGAGCGCACCTTGATGCGCCGGACGACGCCCTCGTGTTCCTTGACCACCACGGTGTCGCCGACCTTCACAGGCCGCTCGATGAGCAGAATGATGCCGGAGATGAAATTGTTAACGACATTCTGCAGGCCGAAGCCGATGCCCACAGAGAGGGCGCCGGCCACCACGGCGAGCCCGGTGAGGTTGATGCCGAGCGTGGAGATGGCGGCGAGCACCGCCACGCCGACACCGATATACCCGATGCCGGAGGCGATGGCGGTGCGGATGCCGATGTCCAGGCTGGTATTCGGGAACAGGCGAAACTCGAGGAAGTGCTGCACCAGGCGGGTCACGACCACGATGCCGCCGAAGAACAGGATTGCCAGGAACACGTCGGTGAGCGAGAAATGATGCGTGCCGATTGCGAAGCCGCGGAACAACCCCAAGACCCAGTCGGCGACGTCGCGCGGCGGAATGCCCCAAAATGCCAGCGCCAAAAATACACCGGCGAAGATGAGCAGCAGATCGATCAACGCCAGCGACCAGAAACTGACGGCGCGACCCCCTTGGTCGCTCAGGCCCAGGGCGCGCTTGACCGCCTGCGCGGGTCCCGCCGAAGCTATCAGCAGCCGCGCGCAAACCTCCCGCACCACGAAACGCAGCGCGAACATTGCGCTCACCATCAGCACCGTGAGGATGATGGTGCGCAGCAGGTAGTCCGCCAGCGCCGCGTACCCGAGTACATTGCAGCCGATCGCCGTGACCGCCACGACGCCCAGAATGAATCTAAAGTAGCTCGACAGGGCGGGCGCCCGGACGCGCGGGCGTTCCTCGAACCACTCGGGGATGTTCTCCACCTGCCAGAGCTTGGTGCGGGTCAGCGATAGCAGCAGCGTGGCCAGCAACAGATTGATAGCAAACGAGTGCAGAGAGGACAGTTCCGGCGGTTCTCCGAAGCGGTGGAAAAGCGCGGACACCGCCATGTCGACCGCGAAAACGGCAGCGAGCAGATTGAGCCGCCGACCAATCTTCTCGGAGGCTTGGGCCGTCACCGGTGTGATGCGCCAGTTGGGCTGCTCGGGAGAGAAGGCGGCGCGCACCAGCGCCGCGGCGACCAGATAGAAGGCGACGGCGTAGAGCAGCAAGAGCGGCGCGCCCAGCGACGGATCGACGAAGCGCTGCACGAACAGCCACCACAGCGCTGCCAGCAGGATGGCGATGACAAGTACGGGGATGAGGCCGCGACTGACGCCCTCGATCACCGCCGCAACCAGCCGGCGCCCATAACTCGGGTAAAGAATCGCGGGGTCCCGTCCCCAGCGCTGCTGAATACGCCTGCGCAGCAGGCGTCCGGCCACCAGCGCCACGTAAATGCCGAACGCCACCAGGGGCAGCACAATCAAATTTGTCCTGCCACCGGCCACGACCTCCTTGGCGTGGATCGCCCCGATCATGGTGAGCGTCTGGCGGGTGGCGTCCCGCCAGGTTGCGGGCTTGGTTGGCGGGGGCTGGCGCACCAGCAAATCCGTGGTGCGACGTTCAAACTGCGCCGCCGAGATCTGCGTGAACAGGGCATCGGTGCGGGCGATGGTGAGGTCGGCCTGCTTGACCTGCCCGGACAGATCGGCAAGTGCACCGTTGAGCTGCACGCGCTTTTTGCTGATCTCCTCCCCTTCGGCTACCGCTCCTGCTTCCGGCGCGGGACCCAGCTTTGCGATGAGCGCATTGATCTCCTCGCCCTTGCGCCTTGCCGCGCGACCATGGGTCTGTGCCTCGGCGCGCACGGCGTCGAGCTTCTTCCGCAGTGCCTCCGCCTGCTCGGCACTTAAGCTGCCCGTCAACTCTGACTCCGCCGCCTTCAGTGTTCTGTCCCAGCGCGTGGCGAGATGGCGGAAACCCTCCTCGAGCGGTATATCAGCGGCCAGGGCAATGCCTCCCGCGACGAGCCCCAGCAAGAGCAGCGCGGAACTGAGGGAACGCAAGGACTGGAACATGGAGTTGCAGGACATGGCGCGGAATTATAGGCGTTGCGGCCGCCAAGCTATAGCGGCGAGCGGTTATGTTAGACTCCTGAGACCTTTCCGATTCATACACGTTCTCTCGCCATTAACCTGCGATGTCGTGCGCAACTTCTCAACGCGGCACGCTGCACGTCGAGGAGGCGGAGGTGGTCGCGCATTCCGCGCATGCTGCCCGCCAGTACGTCATTCGTCTGTATGCTCCGCAGATTGCCGCGAATGCGGGCCCTGGTTCATTCGTTCACCTTCAGTGCGACCCGGTGCTGCCGATGCGGCGGCCGATGTCGATCATGCGCGCCGATGCGCGCGCCGGCTGCATCGACATCCTCTACAAGGCGCATGGCCACGGTACCGCACTGCTGGCGGGTCGCCAGGTCGGTGACCGGCTGAGCCTCATCGGCCCCATCGGCGTCACGTTCACGCAGAGCGTATACCGTGCACGCCCCCTGCTGCTTGGCGGCGGTGTCGGCATCCCGCCGATGCTGTTCCTCGCCGAGCACATGAAGCGGGGCAGGAAGACCGCGTCGCCACTGGTGCTCATGGGCTCCGAGATTCCGTTTCCGTTCACCACCCGTCCCTCACGCATTCTCGTGCAGGGAATGCCCGAGGGCGTGATTGCAGCGATGCCGTTGCTGGAGGACTGGGGCATCCCGAGCCGGCTGGCTAGCCTGCAGGGCTATCCCGGCTGCTTCGATGGATTTGTCACCGATCTGGCCCGCTGGTGGCTGGATTCGCTATCGGGCTCTACCGTTCGTGAGGTGGAGGTCTACGCCTGCGGTCCGGCACCGATGCTGAAGGCGGTGCGCAAGCTGGCACTGGACTACGGCCTCGCGTGCCAGGTGTCGTTGGAGGAATACATGGCCTGCGCGGTAGGGGGCTGCGCCGGTTGCACGGTGCGCATCGAGACCGCCAAAGGACCGGCGATGAAGCGCGTCTGCGTCGACGGCCCCGTGTTCGACGCCCGGAGCGTGGTATTCCCCTAGTCTCCGGTCTGCGGCGCGCACACGGTCGGCCACACGCTGCCGGTCATCCAGTCTCGGTTAGCGAAGGGGCATCCGTTTCGATCCGGGCGACACGCTGCCGCCAGCGCTCCAGCGCCTCTTCGTAGTATACCCACACGCAACGCTCGCAGCCCCGCCCGCAGCACTCGCCGGGCGCAGGCGGCTCCGGAGGCGGCAGAGGTGATGATGGAACTCCCATTTCAGCGCCTGCGCCGATGCCGGCCACGTTAACTACCCAAAGTTGATGCGGGCCTCGAGGTTGGTGCGCGAGTCGGCGTTGCTCAACGCCTCCTCCAGCGAGATGTGCTCGTTCTTATAGAGCTCGTAGAGCGCCATGTCGAAACTCTGCATGCCCTTCGCACCGCTCTGTTCCATCGCTTCCTTGATCTCGCTGATCCTGCCGTTGAGAATGAGGTCGGCAATGTGGGGCGTGTTGATCATGATCTCCATTGCGGCCACGCGCTTGCCGTCCACTCCCATCACCAGACGCTGGGAGATGACCGCGCGGATATTGAGCGCCAGATCCATGAACAACTGCTTGTGCACGATCTGCGGGAACAGGTTGACGATGCGCTCCATGGCCTGGTTGGCGTTGTTGGCGTGCATCGTCGACAGGCAGAGATGGCCGGTGTTGCACAGCTGCAGGGCTGCTTCCATCGTCTCGCGGTCACGGATCTCGCCGATGAGTAGCACATCCGGGGCCTCGCGCATGGCGCTACGCAGGGCATCGGCGTAGGTAAAGGTGTCCACACCGACTTCGCGCTGGTTGACAATGGCCTTGACGTTGGGGTGGGAAAATTCGATCGGATCCTCGATGGTGAGGATGTGACCCGGCAAATTCAGGTTGCGGTGGTTAATCATCGCCGCCAGGGTGGTCGATTTGCCTGCGCCGGTTGCGCCTACCATCAGGATGAGACCGCGCTTGTGCATGACCAGCGGCTTGAGGATCTCCGGCAGACCGAGGTCATCGAGTGTCGGGATCTGTGTCGGCACCAGTCGCAACACCATCGATACTTCGCCGCGCTGGCGAAAGACGTTGGCGCGGAAGCGGGCGCCGCGGTCGGGCAGCGTGATCGCAAAGTCGACTTCCATGCGCTCCTCGAACTTCTTCACCAGCCGCTCGTTCATGATCCCGTAGGCGGCGGCCCTGACGATGTCGCCGCTCAGCACCGTCTTGCCGACGGAGGATACGACGCCCTCGATCTTGATCTTGACCGGGGCGCCGGAGCTGAAGAACAGGTCCGAGCCCTTCTTGTCAACCAATAGCTTGAGATAAGGCGTGATGTCCATTATGGCTTCTGAGCGCGTTGATCATGTGGCGGCGAGGCGCCGCCTAGCGCAGGAATCCCTGCTCTTGTTTTTCCTTCTCGATCTGAAGATGTTCCAGCCCTTCCAGGATATCCTTGTTCTTGGCGGCCTTTCCTTCCAGCTTGATGCGCAGGCGCAGCTCGTTCATGGAGTCTGCGTTGCGCAACGCATCCTCGTAGGTCACCTGATCGGTCTCGTAGAGGTCAAAGAGCGCCTGATCGAAGGTCTTCATTCCTTCCTCGTTGGAGCGCGACATCACCTCCTTGATCTCGTGGATTTCGCCCTTCTGGATGAGGTCGGAGATGAGCGGCGAATTAAGCAGGATCTCGAAGGCGGCCACGCGCCCTTTACCGCTTGCCCGCTTGAGCAGGCGCTGCGAGACCACCCCCTTGAGATTCAAGGACAAGTCCATAAACAGTTGCGGCCGCCGCTCCTCCGGGAAGAAGTTGATGATGCGGTCCATGGCCTGATTGGCATTATTAGCATGCAGGGTGGACAGGGCCAGATGACCGGTTTCGGAGAACTCGATGCCGAACTGCATCGTCTCGCGATCGCGGATTTCCCCGAGCAGGATGACATCCGGGGCCTGGCGCAGCGAATTCTTGAGTGCGATACCCCAGTCGTCGGTGTCTACGCCGACTTCGCGCTGCGTGATGACGCAGTTTTTGTGTGAATGCACGAACTCGATCGGATCCTCCACGGTAATGATGTGGCCGTAGGAATGCTCGTTGCGCCAGTCGAGCATGGCCGCGAGCGAAGTCGACTTGCCGGAGCCGGTGGCGCCCACGAAAATCACAAGTCCGCGCTTGGTCAGGGCGATGTCCTTGAGGATCTGCGGCAGGCCCATCCTGTCGATGGTCGGCACCGTCGTCTCGATGGTGCGCAGGACCATGCCGGTGTAGCCCATCTGCACAAAGGAGTTTACACGGAAGCGGCCGATACCCGCCGGGGCGATCGCGAAGTTGCATTCCTTGGTGGCCTCGTATTCCTTCAACTGCCGGTCGTTCATGATGGCGTAGGTCAGCGCCTTGGTGTTGTCGGCGGTAAGCTTGGTCTTAGATACGGGCGTGACCTTGCCGTCTATCTTGATCGCCGGAGGAAAATCCACGGTGATGAAGAGATCCGAGCCCTTCTTCTCGACCATCAGTCGGAGTAGATCCCGCATGTACTTGATAGCTTGTTCGCGTTCCATAATGCCCCCTGTGCTGAGGCAGCGACGGTGGTTAGTTGAACGTGTCCTTATTCTGGGCGGCCATACGCGCCTCCTGCCTGCTGATGATGTTCTTCGAGACGAAGTCCTGCAAGTTTTGATCGAGCGTCTGCATGCCGTAGGCCTGGCCGGTCTGGATGGCGGAATACATCTGCGCCACCTTGTTCTCGCGAATGAGATTACGTATGGCCGGCGTGCCGATCATAATCTCATGCGCCGCCACACGCCCGCCGCCGACACGTTTGAGCAGGGTTTGGGAAACGACCGCGCGCAGCGACTCCGACAGCATGGCCCGCACCATATCCTTCTCGGCGGCGGGAAACACGTCGATGACTCGGTCGATGGTCTTGGCGGCGGAACTGGTGTGCAGGGTAGCGAACACCAGGTGTCCCGTCTCGGCGGCGGTCATCGCAAGGCGGATCGTTTCGAGGTCGCGCATTTCGCCGACGAGGATCGTGTCGGGATCCTCGCGCAGCGCCGAGCGCAGCGCCTCGTTGAATCCAAGCGTGTCGCGGTGCACCTCGCGCTGGTTGATGAGGCATTTCTTGCTGGTGTGCACGAACTCTATTGGGTCCTCGATAGTCAGGATGTGCCCGTACTCGTTCTCGTTGATGTGGTTGACCATCGCCGCCAGTGTGGTGGACTTTCCCGAGCCGGTCGGACCGGTCACCAGCACCACGCCGCGCGGGTGTTCGGAGATCTCCTTGAAGATCCTCGGGCACTTCAAATCCTCCAGCGTCTTGATGACGGAGGGAATGGTGCGAAACACCGCCCCGGAGCCGCGGTTCTGGTTGAAAGCATTGACGCGGAACCGCGCGAGGTTCGGGATCTCGAAGGAGAAGTCGCATTCAAGAAATTCTTCGTAGTCCTTGCGGTTCTTGTCATTCATGATGTCGTAGACAAGATCATGCACCTCCTTGTGCTCCATCGCCGGCAGGTTGATGCGCCGGACGTCGCCGTCGACGCGGATCATGGGCGGCAGGCCGGCCGAGAGGTGCAGATCCGAGGCGTTGTTCTTTACGGCGAAGGCAAGCAGTTCTCCGATGTCCATCCGACTCTCCGGTAAACTTTCTTGGTAGGGTTATCGCGAGCGGCGCAGGCCCCCAATTAAACACGCAAGCCCGGTTCCAGCACCTCAAGCTTCCATTTACGTATTGATATATGAACCCTTTTGCTGCACCTTTTCAAGCCGTGCGACGTCAAATTGACGCGGCGGAGGCGCGTTACGGGCGTTCCGCCGGCGCGGTGCGGCTCGTGGCGGTCAGCAAGACCCGGCCGGCGGCCCACGTGCGCGCACTCGCCGAACTGGGCCAGCGCGATTTTGCAGAGAACTACCTGCAGGACGCGCTCGGAAAGATGGACGGCCTTGAGGATCTGCCCCTGATGTGGCATTTCATCGGGCACGTCCAATCCAACAAGACGGCCGCGATAGCGGCCCGTTTCGACTGGGTGCACACACTGGATCGCGGGAAGGTCGCGCAGCGTCTCAACGACCAGCGGCCGACCCACCTGCCGCCGCTATGCGTCTGCGTGCAGGTCAACATCAGCGGTGAGACGAGCAAATCCGGTGCGTCGCCGGGAGAGCTCGAGGCGCTGCTGGCGGCAGTGGCAGCCATGCCGCGGCTGCGACTGCGCGGGCTGATGACCCTGCCCGCACTGGAGGCGGATTTCGAACGGCAGCGGCGCCCGTTTCGTGAACTCGCCATGCTCTACGAGCGTTACCGCGGACGCTTCAGGCTCGACACGCTTTCCATGGGGAGCACTGCTGACATGGAGGCGGCGATCGCCGAGGGCGCCACCCTGGTGCGCATTGGCACGGCCCTCTTGGGCACGCGGCCTTGAAGGCAGAGCGCCAGCTTCAACTCCGCGGCCGCCATGTGTACTCTGGAGCCTTTCCCGTCTGTGTGGAATGAGAGCCATGAACGACTCTGTCATCGCCTTTATCGGCTGCGGGAACATGGGCCGGTGCCTCATCGGTGGTCTGGTAGCGGATCGCTATCCGCGGACGCATCTTCGCGCGGCAGACCCGGATCCACAGCAGCTGGCGCGGTTAGCTGAGCAGACCGGCATCACCGGCAGCGCCGACAGTACGGCGGCCGCGCGCGAGGCCGATGTGGTGGTGCTGGCGGTCAAGCCACAGCAGATGAGGCTCGTTGCAACAGGGCTGCGCGGCGCTGTTACGGCCCGTCGCCCGCTTATCGTGTCCATTGCCGCCGGGATCCGCACCGCTGATCTGGCGCGATGGCTCGGATCGCTGCCCATTGTTCGTACCATGCCTAACACGCCGGCACTGCTTGGCTGCGGCGCGACGGGACTGTTTGCGCGCGCGGACGTGAGCGCCGCCCAGCGGGAGCGTGCAGAGGCCATCCTGCGCGCCGTCGGCCTGACGGTCTGGGTCGAGTCCGAAGATCTCATCGATGCCGTCACGGCGTTATCGGGCAGTGGGCCCGCGTATTTCTTCCTGTTGATGGAGTTGATGGAACATGCCGGTGCCCGGCTGGGATTGAACCGCGAGCAGGCCCGCCTGCTCACCCTGCAAACCGCTCTGGGTGCCGCTCGCATGGCCATGGAAGCAAGTGCCGATCCCGCAAGGCTGCGGGCGCAGGTCACGTCGCCCGGGGGCACGACAGAGCGGGCCGTGCGCGTCATGCAGGAGCGGGGCCTCGGGACGATTGTAGAGGAGGCCCTGCTCGCCGCCCGCGAGCGCGCGCAGGAGATGGCGATGCAGTTCGGCGCCGAGACCGGGACACCCGAATAGCCTGCCTCTGGCGCGCGGCTCACGTGCGCGGACGGGCGTTGTGTACAATGCTGGGAAGTAAGATTCCGCTTCGCGTCAACCTTGCCGGCGAGGCTTGCCCGCCACGGGAAGTCGCGGCCGCGCGAGGGCCAATCAGAGGTTTCCTAGATGAGCAGTGGCTACTTCAGTGGGGTCTTGGTCGATCTTATCGTCTTCGTTTTCCGCCTGCTCATCGGAGCGGTGATGCTGCGCTTTCTGCTGCAGTGGGCGCGCACCGACTTCCGCTACAACCCGCTGGCGCGCGCGCTGGTCAATATCACCAACCCGGTGCTGATACCGCTACGGCGTCTGATCCCCGGCTATCGGGGCATCGACTGGGCGACGGTGTTACTCATGCTGCTGCTCGCCATGCTGGAGATCGGTATCGTACTCGGGGTCGGCGGCCGCGCTCCAAGTGCGCCGGGACTGGTAGTGCTGGGGACAGCCGAACTCGCCACCGTCGCGGTCAAGCTGTTCTTCTTTGCGATACTGCTGCTGGTCATCGTCAGTTGGGTGGCGCCTGATCGCTACCATCCAGCCACCGAGCTGCTGGCGACGGTCACTGAGCCACTCATGCGGCCTGCGCGCCAGATCCTGCCACCTATCGGAGGTCTGGACCTCTCCCCCATTCTGGTGCTGTTGCTCCTGCATCTGACCGAGCGGCTGCTCATCGTCCCGATACAGAGCTACGGCTTCGGCTTGCTGTGAGCGGCGCGCGCTGGTGCGAGTGGCGTGAGGATCGATTGGTCTTGCGGCTGCACGTCCAGCCCCGCGCGGCAAGAACGGAGGTCAACGGCCTGCACGCCAGCCGGGTCAAACTGCGTGTATGCGCGGCGCCGTCCGGCGGCGAGGCGAACCGCGAGGTCTGCGGTTTCCTGGCCGGCGAATTCGGGGTGCCGTGCTCCCAGGTCGAACTGCTCAGCGGGAGCAGTAGTCGCGAGAAGGTCCTCGTCATTGCTGGCCCGCGGTTGCTCCCGCGCTGGTTCACTGCGATGGAGCGGTCTTGAAGCGGCATGGCCGATGCGATGGGCTTAAGCCAGTCTGCTATAGTTACCGCACCATCTCGGCCGGGGAGCAAATACGATGCGAAGGCGATACCGGAAGCTTGCCTGGATGGTGCTTCTTGCTGCGCTGCCGGTGGTCACGGCTTCCGAGCAATCGGTGACCTTCGGTGATTACACGATCCATTACAGCGCCTTCACCACGGATCTGCTGCAACCCGAAGTGGCGCAGGCCTATCAGATCACCCGCAGCAAGGGCAGGGCACTGCTCAACGTCTCGGTGCTAAAGAAGCTCATGGGCACCACGGGCAAACCGGTACGGGCGACCGTCAAGGCGACGGCGGCCACCTTGAACGCGCAGCTGCGCACCATCGACGTGCGCGAGCTGAACGACAACGGGGCCGTTTACTATATAGGTGAGTTTCCGGTCGGCAACGAGGAAACGCTGAAATTCAAGCTGGAGGTAACGCCGGAGGGGGAGCCAAGTCCCTACACCGCGACCTTTGATCAGCAGTTTTTCACGCAGTAGCTGCCTCGTCATCTGCGCGTCAGGGGACAGTTGTTGATTCCAGGACCACCGCGTGTCCGCTGTCGTCGATGAGGTGCGCGAGGTCGCGCGTGGCATATTCGCAGTCGGTGATCGTATCCACCAGTTTCATCTTCAGGTCCAGGCCCGGCTCGCGGCCTTCAATGTGTGCCATCACCACCTCGTACAGATAGCGGCAGCTCTGCACCATGCGTTCTTCTGCGGCCATCAGGTCCGCACCGGGCTCGCGACTGCTATCTCCCGACAACTCGTAATAGGTAATCAGGTCACTCCCCACACGATTCTGAAAGCGGAACACCTGCTCGACGTAGTCTGAGAACTCCTCGTGACTTCTCACCAGGCGTTCGCCGGTCGGTGTCGTGGTCGTTACTGTCGCGCAGGCAGTAAACGCAGAACTGAGCGCGATCGTCGTGAGCGCCGCGATCGCGCCCTGCGCGGACATAGCGACGGTCTTCATCGCTCTCATCATTGGCCTTGCATCTATCCCGTAACGCAGGAGCGGCACTCCTGGACGATCTCTTGACCGATCTATCGGAAACTTGCGTGGCGACTTTAGGCACGCTGCAAGGATGGGGCCAAGGGTTCTGTTGCTGTATTGCACAACCCCGGTCCGTCGAGGCCGGGCAGAGCGCAACTTGTGGGCCCAAGCTGAACGGGTACCGTACTGAGCAGTGCGGGCGCGCTGTTACCACGGGATAGCGTAGTCCATCGTCAGCGGGGCGTGGTCGGAGAAGCGCTCCGTCTTGTAGATGCTGGTGCCGCGGATCCTGTCCTTCAGGCCCGGCGTGACGATCTGGTAGTCGATCCGCCACCCGACGTTCTTGGCCCACGCTTGGCCGCGATTGGACCACCATGTGTACTGCTCAGCCTCCTGGTTAACCGCGCGGAAGGCGTCTACGAAGCCAACCTCGTCGAACACCCGCGTCAGCCACTCGCGCTCCTCAGGCAGGAAACCGGAGTTCTTCTGATTGGATCGCCAGTTCTTCAGATCGATGGGGTTGTGAGCGATGTTCCAGTCGCCACAGAGGATGTACTGCCGGCGGCTGCGGCGCATCTTGCGCAGGACCGGCAGCAGCCGGTGCAGGAACGCAAACTTCGCCGCCTGGCGGATCGGGCCGGAGGAACCCGACGGCAGATAGATTGACGCCACGCTAAGCTGCGCGAAACGCGCTTCGAGGTAACGGCCCTCACGGTCGAAGTCCTCCCAGCCCAGCCCGACGATAACCTTGTCCGGCGGGCGTCGCGCATAGAGCGCCACACCGGCATAGCCTTTCTTCTCAGCGTCGTGATAATACGCTACGTACCCGCGTGGCGCCGCGATTGCGGCAGTCCGCTGGTCCTCCTGGGCCTTGGTTTCCTGTAGGCAGACCACATCGGCGTGCTGGCGCGCCAGCCACTGGAAGAAGCCCTTGCGCGCCGCCGAGCGAATCCCATTGACGTTCAGGGTGATGACCCGCATGTTTCCTCCTTGGAGTCTGTCGGACTTGAGCCGCCGTGCGCGACAGTGTGTGATTATCGATGCACCGACCGGTCCCTGGCCTCGCGCAGCTGCGGGTGCGAGACTGTGTCGGGCTGCCGGAAGCAATGGCGTGTCATTGCATCAGCAGCGGCTCCCGCACTCGCCGCTTCGCGGACCGGGTCGCGGCCCGTGTGCGGGACCGGCGCGCCGTTTCGTTCTAACGTACATGGAGAACTAAGTCCGACGGACTCCTAAGTCGCGGCGGCATCGCGCCGCCCGGCGGTATTCTTCGCCCATGCTCGACTACCAGAAGGAGTTCATAGAGTTTGCCCTGCGGCATCAGGTCCTGCGCTTTGGGGCGTTTACCTTGAAGTCCGGACGCGCCAGCCCCTACTTCTTCAACGCCGGACTGTTCAACAGCGGCGCCGCGCTCGCGAAGCTGGGTGAATATTATGCCCGCACCATCGAGGGGTCCGGCATCCCCTACGACATGTTGTTCGGACCGGCATACAAGGGCATAGGACTGGCGGCGAGCGCTGCGATCGCGCTTGCGCAGCGACACGGCCGGGACGTGCCGTATTGCTTCAACCGCAAGGAGGCCAAGGCTCACGGTGAAGGCGGCGAGACCCTGGGGGCGCCGCTTGCCGGTCGTGTGCTCATCGTCGATGACGTTATCTCCGCCGGCACGTCCGTCAGCCAAGCGGTCGCGTTCATCCGCGCGGCGGGTGCCGTTCCCGTGTGCGTGGTCATTGCGTTGGATAGACAGGAGCGCGGCGGCGGAACGCTCTCCGCGGTAGAGGAGGTGCGCCAGCGTTATGGCATTGATGTTGCAAGCGTCATTGACCTGGATGCTCTCTTGGAATACCTGCGCGGGCTGCCGGGGATGCACGAGCACTTGACGGCAGTGCAGTCCTACCGGGCTCGCTACGGGGTCTGATGCTGGCTGGGCACGCACCGGCTCAGGGCTGAGCCTGAAGCTGTGATATGGATCAATACGGGCGCTAAACTTCGTGATATCCGAACCATCCAACTCTTTGCGTATCAGGAGCACATAAATCTATGGGCTGGAACATTAGATCGGTGGCGGTGTACCTGCTGGTGGTCCTTAACGCGGGTCTCGCCGCCACGGCCGCGGCCGAGATCAAATGCTGGACCAACAAGGATGGGGTGAGAGAGTGCGGCAACGTTGTGCCGCCGGAGTACTCCCAGCAGGAGCAGACAGAGTTGAGCGACACGGGGGTCACCACGGGCAGGATCGAGCGCGCCAGAACCCCCGAAGAACTGGAGCAGGAGCGTCAGGTTGCCGCCGCCAAGGCTGATGAGGAGCACAAGCGGAGGGAGCAGGCCGCCGCCGACCGGGAGCTGCTGCAGACCTACAGCTCGGAGGACGAGATCATCCTCGCCCGCGACGGCAAGATCGCTGACATCGAATCGCGCATCAAACTTACGGAGAGTCACATCGAGAAGCTGACCAAGAACCTCACCGATATCATCGACCATGCGGCGGCGATGGAGCGGCGGGGCGAGCAGCCCGGCGCAAAGACCGTGAGCGACATCGAAAGCGTGCGCGCGCAGATCAGGTATCAGGCAGCGTTCATCGCGGCCAAGCATGCCGATCAGGATGTGGTGCGGCGCCAGTACGACGCGGAGCTGGCGCGCTATCGCGAAATGAAGAGCAACGTGGCAGCGCCCGACGCCACCGCGGCCGGCGCACACTGAGGAGCGCTGGGGCCGGTGCTCAGGGCGCCGGGACCCCTGGGTGGCCGGTGAATACGGCGGCCGCCAACGCCGGCCAGATTTCCTGCCAGTGCGCGGTGGGGGTCGCCCGGAAACCGCTGCGCAAGAATTGGGTCATCCGGCCGTCGGCGAAGCCCGTCAGTAGTCCCGCGGCGGCGTTGACCGGGAGCTTCAGCCGCGGTCCCTCGGCCAGCACGGCCTCGCGCAGCACCTGCCGGAACTGTGTCTCCACGCGGTCGAAAAACTGCGTCACCCGCTCGCGCAGGCGCTCGTTCTCGCCCATCAGCGCGTCGCCAGCGAGGATGCGGCTGATTCCCGGGTTGCGCTCGCCGAACCGGAGCATCAGCAGCAGCATCTGCTCGCAGCGGCTGGCCGCATCCGGGTGCTCCTCCATTATGCGCTGAAAGAGACCGAAGACGGCGTCCTCGGCGAAGCTGATGAGACCCTCGAACATGCGCGCCTTGCTCGGGAAGTGGCGGTAGAGCGCCGCCTCGGAGACGCCCATTGCGCGCGCCAGCCCCGCGGTGGTGATGCGCGAACCGGGATGTGTCTCCAGCTCCCGCGCCAGCACTTCCAGGATCTGCTGGCGGCGCGAGGAATTAACGTTGACGCGCCCGGTCATGCCCGGCGGCCGTGGATCAGAGTGCCCACACCCTGATCGGTGAAGATATCGAGCAGCACGGCGTGCTCGACGCGGCCGTCGATAATGTGCGCAGCGCGTACGCCGTGCTGCACCGCCTCCTGCGCCGCCCGCACCTTTGGCAGCATACCGCCCGTAACTGTTCCGTCCGTGATTAGATCCCCAACCTGCCTGGTACTCAGGCCCGTCAGCACCCGACCCTGCTTGTCCAGCACGCCCGCCGTGTTGGTGATGAGCAGCAGCTTCTCAGCCTGCATTACTGTGGCCAGCTTGCAGGCGACGAGGTCGGCGTTGATGTTGTAGGACTGCCCGTCCTCGCCCACGCCGATGGGCGCAATGACCGGGATGAAGTTGCCCCTGATGAGCATGTCAACGACACTCGTGTCGATGCTCGTCACCTCGCCGACATGCCCGATGTCGATGATCTCCGGCGCCTTCAGCTCGGGGCGGTCGCGGGTGTACCGCATCTTGCGCGCGCGAATGAGATCGCCGTCCTTGCCGGTCAGGCCGACGGCCATGCCGCCGTGGCGGTTGATGAGGTTGACGATCCATTTATTAACCTGCCCGCCGAGCACCATCTCCACCACATCCATGGTCTCCGCGTCGGTTACCCGCATACCGTCCACGAAAGTGGACTCCTTGCCGATACGCTTCAGCAGCTCGGTGATCTGGGGGCCGCCGCCGTGCACGACCACCGGGTTCATGCCGACCAGCTTCATCAGCACGACGTCGCGGGCGAAACTGCTTTCCAACTCGTCATCGGTCATGGCGTTGCCGCCGTACTTGATGACCAGTGTCTTGCCGCGGTAGCGCTGGATGTACGGCAACGCCTCGGTGAGGACGCGCGCGATACTTATCGCGTCGGTTTGGGGCAGCGTCATGGCGCTTGCGCGGCGTCTCGTGTCAGAACGGGATCCTGAGTGAGGGGTCGAGCTGGCGGAGGAGGCTGCGGAACTTCTCCTGGATGGCGGCGAGTGCCGCCGCATCGTCGGCCTCGAAGCGCAGGACCAGGACCGGCGTGGTATTCGACGGCCGGATAAGTCCCCAGGCCTTCGGCAGGTCCACGCGCAGGCCGTCTATGGTGGACAGCTGCGCGCCCTCGAAGCGGGCGCTGGCAATGAGCCGGTTCATGAACTCGGCGTGCCGGTTCTCCGGCATGTCCAGCCGCAGTTCCGGCGTCGAGACCCCGCCCGGCAACTCCGCGAAAACGGTTTTTGGCGGCCGGCCATCGTTGACCAGGATCTCGACGAGGCGCGCGGCGGCGTAGAGGGCATCGTCAAAGCCGTACCAGCGCTCTTTGAAGAAGATATGGCCGCTCATTTCACCGGCGAGCGGCGCGCCAGTCTCCCGCATCTTGCTCTTGATAAGCGAGTGGCCGGTCTTCCACATGACCGGCTTGCCGCCCGCCTGCTCAATGACCTTCTTCAGGTAGCGGCTGCACTTCACGTCGAAGATAATTTCGGCGCCACGGTTGCGCGACAACACATCGCGGGCGAACAGCATCATCTGGCGATCGGGCCAGATGATATGTCCGTCACTGTCGACCACGCCCAGACGGTCGCCGTCGCCGTCGAACGCGAGTCCCAGATCGGCCTTCTCCGCGCGCACCCGTTGGATGAGCGCCGCCAGGTTCTCGGGCTGGCTGGGATCGGGGTGATGGTTCGGGAAGTTGCCGTCCACTTCACAGTAGAGTTCGATGATGTCGTGGCCCAGGGCGCGCAGCAGCCGCGGTGCGACGACGCCGGGCACGCCGTTGCCGCAGTCCACCACGATGCGCAGCGGGTTGTCGAGCGCGAGCGGGATGTCCTCGCTGATGCGCTGGATGTATTCGGGGATGATCTCGGTAGTGCCCAGTGTGCCCTGACCGCTGCTGTAATCATCAGCCTGAATGCGTCGATGGATCGCCTTGATCGCGTCGCCGGAAAGGGCCTGGCCATTGAGTACGATCTTGAGCCCGTTGTATTGCGGTGGATTATGGCTGCCGGTCACCATCACGCCGCTTAGTGTGTCGAGGAAATGGGTGGCGAAATACAGGACAGGCGTGGGCGCGAGCCCGATATCGATCACATCGCGGCCGCTGGCAAGCAGGCCCTTCACCAAAGCCTCGGAGAGCATGGGGCTGGAGCGACGGCCGTCACGGGCGACAACCAGCGCCGCCTGGCCCTGCGCCGCCGCCTCGCTGCCCAAGGCGAGACCGATCTGGTGCAACCCCTCCGGGGTGAGCCCCTCGCCGACGACACCGCGGATATCGTAGGCGCGGAAAATGGACTCGGGTGGGCCCTTCAGTGTCGGCTTGGGCGTCGGCTTGACGACGGTCGTGGGCGGTGCACGCTCCTCCTCGTCCTGGGCCTCCGATACCTCGATGGTGGGTTTGGCGGCCGCCTGCCCAGCCACGGCCGCGGCGGCGCGGCTTGCGACCCGCGCCAGCATCGCTTCGTCGGCCTTGGAACGCGGCGGGGCGGTGCCTGACCGCTGCGGCAGGCCAGGGATCAGGTGTTCCACCTCGGGATAGCCACCCTGCATGATCGCCGACACGGCCCCTTGGAATTGCGCCGTGTCCCCCGCGGCCAGCCCGCCCTGCCGACGCTGCCTGGAGAACCACCATACGCCCGCTACCACGAGCGCAAACGCGAGAACGAGCGCCCAGGTGAGCACGCTGTGGCCCGGGGAGGGGGACGTGTTGTCACCCGGTTTCTGCGCCGCCGCAGCGGTCGTGTCCCAATAAGCGACCTGCCATGCCGTTCCTTCCACCGCAAGCATGGCAGGTACGACACCCTCCGGCGGACCTCGGCCGCCGACCCCACCCATTACCCACGGCTTAGGGCCGCCGGTCGGCTGGCGCAACTCGACGTAGGCGTCCGTCGTCATTGGAGCAAGTGCCTCGCTTAACACCTCGAACTTCAGGCTGAGGTGCGCCACGCCCGCCACTTCCTCTCCATCTCCGATGCGCTGCACCAGCGCGATGTGCTGAGCCGGGCTGCCAAAGAGCTGCATTTCCGCCGGCACCGGTCCGCTACTGTTCTCCGCCTTCGTGATCATGGCCAGTGAAGCGAAGGTGAGAGGTGGTGTTGTCCCCGGATCGGCCTTGGCTGTGCCGCGGGGGATCAGGCGCACTCGCAGCGCCTCCGGAAACTGGCCGGCCAGCTCCGCTGCCTTGCTGTCAAGCGCGGCGGGATCACCGCCCCTCAGCAGCGCGATCAGCTTTGCATCACCCGCCAACGATCGCAGCTGTGCGGTATACGGCGCCAGCGCGGCGGCTGCGGCCTGCGCCACGCTCTGCGCCGCCGCCTTCGCGTCGGCCGCCGCGGGCACCGGGGGTGAAGTCGGGACGGCGGCCAGCACGGTGGCGAACAGAAGGCCGGCCTTGAACCACGGCGACCGCGGTCGTGTATTGAACGTCACTTGATGGGTACCCATGTTGCGTTGTGTCGTTGCCGCGATCGCACTGGGCGTCCTTCAATGGCGGCCGGTGTGACCAAAGCCGCCATCGCCGCGTGTGCTCACCGCGAAGTCCTCGACCACCTCGAAGTGGGCGCGCACTATCGGCACGAAGACCAACTGCGCGATCCGCTCCCCGGGTCGGATGTTAAAAGACTCCTGTCCCCGATTCCAGCAGGACACAAAGATTTGCCCCTGGTAGTCGGAGTCGATGAGACCGACCAGATTGCCGAGCACGATCCCGTGCTTGTGGCCGAGGCCGGAGCGTGGCAGGACTACCGCGGCGAGCAAGGGATCGGCGATATGCACGGCGATGCCGGTGGCGATGAGTTGTGCCTCGCCGGGCCGCAGCACGAGAGCTTCATCGATGCAGGCGCGCAGATCCAGCCCGGCAGAGCCATCGGTGGCATACGCTGGCAGCGGGTACTCCCCGCCCAGCCGCGGGTCAAGGATCTTGAGGGCGATTTTTCTCACGGTAACGCTCCGAGATGAGGGTCACCAGTTGACGTGCCAGCGCGTCCTTCCGTGCCCGCGCCAGCACCGCCTCGCCGCCGTGCCACAGCACGTGCAACGCATTTTCCTCGCTCTCGAAGCCGAGCCCGGGCCGACTGACGTCGTTGGCCGCAATCATATCAAGCGATTTGCGCTGCAGTTTTTCGCGTGCGCGCGCGAGCACCTGCTCCGTATCGGCTGCGAAGCCGATCGTGAAAGGCCGCGGCGCGTGTTGGCTGACCTGAGTGAGGATATCCGGGTTCGGTATCAGCGTCAGGGTCAATTCCGTGTCGGATTTCTTGATCTTTTGTGCTGCGGCGCCGGCGCAGCGGTAGTCGGCGACCGCCGCTGTCGCGATCAAGACGTCGGCGTCTTCTACTCTAGTCATCACGGCCCGCGCCATCTCTTCAGCCGTCGTGACGGAAACCAGCGCGATGCCCGCGGGTGCAGAGATATGCACCGGTCCGCTCACCAATGTCACGGCGGCGCCGGCCTCGGCGCATGCGCGGGCGAGTGCATAACCCATCCTGCCGGAGCTACGATTGCTGATGTAACGCACCGGGTCGATGGGTTCACGCGTGGGCCCGGCTGTGATCAGGACCTTCAGCCCGGCGAGCCGTCCATTGGCGAAGACGGCCGCCAGTTCCACGAGGATGGCGTCGGGCTCCAGCATGCGGCCGGGGCCCAGCTCCCCACACGCCTGCGCGCCGCTCCCCGGCCCAAGCGTCCGCACGCCTCTCTGGCGCAACGCGTTGATGTTCGTCTGCGTGGCGGGTGCCTGCCACATCTGCTGGTTCATCGCAGGGGCTAGGATCATGGGCGCACTTGTCGCCAGACAGAGCGTGCTCAGCAAGTCGTCGGCCAGTCCGTGAGCGAGTCGCGCCAGGAAATCGGCGCTGGCGGGGGCGATGAGGATCACGTCGGCCCAGCGGGCGAGCTCAATGTGCCCCATCGCGGCTTCCGCCATGGGGTCGAACAGATCGAAACGGACCGGATTGCCGGAAAGGGCCTGCATCGTAAGAGGCCCGACGAACTCCCGCGCTGCACGCGTCATCACTACGCGCACCTCGGCGTCCTGCTCACGCAGCCGCCGGACGATCTCGGCACTCTTGTACGCGGCGATACCGCCGGTGACGCCAAGAAGAACCCGTCTGTGTGCTAGCACGTTCACGGTACGACTCCGCAAATCCACGAAGTGTACCGGAAGCGGTTGCCGGCTAGTACCTTATACTTTGCGCAGTGCGACTGGACAGGGAAGTGAGGTCGATATGGCAATTCGGGACTGGCCGGAACAGGAACGGCCGCGCGAGAAATTGCTCGAGCGAGGTGCCGTTGCGCTGTCCGACGCGGAGCTGCTGGCAATCTTTCTTCGCACCGGCGTGCACGGCAAGTCCGCCGTCGATCTCGCGCGCGATCTGTTAGGCGAACTTGGCGGGTTGCGGCCTCTGCTGGATGCCGAGGCAAAGCAGTTCTTGAGCGCCAAAGGCGCCGGTCCGGCCAAGTACGTCCAGCTGCAGGCCGCACTGGAGCTGGGGCGGCGCTATCTCGAATGCACGTTGCGGCGGGAAGGTCCCTTAACCAGCCCACGCGCCACCCGCGACTACCTGAAGTCCCGGCTGTGCGGCCATGTCCGCGAGGTCTTCGCTTGTCTGTTCCTGGATAACCGTCATCGCGTGCTGGCATTCGAGGAGCTGTTCCTGGGCAGCATCGACGCCGCTTCCGTGCATCCGCGCGAGGTGGTGAGGGCGGCCCTGCGGCACAATGCCGCGGCGGTAATTTTTGCCCACAACCACCCTTCCGGCGTGGCCGAGCCCAGCGCCGCCGACGAGCACCTGACCCGTCGTCTTAAAGAGGCGTTACTCCTTGTGGATATTAGAGTTTTGGACCATTTCGTCATAGGCGACGGGGACCCGGTGTCCTTCGCTGAGCGGGGCCTGCTGTAGACCCTGCGCCGGCCCCGCAAAAATGCTTGGCGGAAGGGGTGAATATGGGTAGAATCACAGCCCCTCTTGGCGAACAGGATTTGATAACGATGTCCCGGGTCTGTCAGGTTACAGGCAAGCGCCCCCAGTCCGGCAACAACGTGTCGCATGCCAATAACCGGACGCGGCGCCGCTTTCTGCCTAATCTGCACAGACGCCGCTTCTGGGTGGAGAGCGAGAAGCGGTGGGTCAGCCTCAGGGTGAGCTCTCACGGCCTTCGCATCATCGACAAGGTTGGCATCGACCGGGTGCTTACCGATATCCGCGGCCGCGGCGAAAAAGTCTAAAGGCGTCCGGCCATGCGTGAGAAGATCAGGCTCATCTCCACGGCGGACACCGGCCACTTTTACACCACAACAAAAAACAAGCGGAACACGCCCGACAAAATGGAAATCAAGAAGTTTGATCCGGTCATCCGCAAACGGGTGGCTTACAAGGAAGGCAAGATCAAATAACGTCGCCTACCGACGTGCCCACATCAAAGCCCGCGCCAGCGGGCTTTTTTATCGATCACCGTCAGCCAAATCCGTGGATCAGGCGGGCTGCAGAGTATAGCGTCGTAGCGAGGCGGCAAACTCGGCGAGCGCTGCGATGCGCGTCTCCTCGGCCTGCCGGCACCACTCCTGCAATGAGGCAACCAGCGACTCCTGAGTCGCGGTCCGTTCTGACCACAGCGCCTGCAGGCGTTGCTTGAACTGGTAGACGAGCGTCAGTGGCGCGCTGTGCGCCAGTGCCTGCGCCAGACGCGCGCGCGTCGCATCGTCCAGCAGCGCCTCACGATTAAGCCATCTTTTGATGGGTTTGAGCAGCAAACGTGACTGCATGCCCGCGCGCCTCAGTTCATCCTTGTGGACGCGGCCGACCACCTCGCGCGCGTAGGCCGCCATGACGTGCATGCGGCCGGTGAATACCGCGCGAACGGTGTCGAGATCGATGCCGCCGTGGCTGCGACGCCGCCCGGGTACGGGTGCGAGCCTTTTGACCCGCGCCAGACGGAGCACCGCCAGCAGTTTGATGTACAGCCAACCCAGGTCAAACTCCCAGGGGCGCGATGAGAACTTGGCGGAACTGGCGAAGGCGTGGTGGTTGTTGTGGAGCTCCTCGCCACCGATCAGAAGTCCCCACGGCACGATGTTCGTAGAGGCATCCGCGACCTCGAAGTTGCGGTAGCCCCAGTAGTGGCCCACGCCGTTGATGACACCGGCGGCGAAGATCGGGATCCAGGCCATCTGCACTGCCCACAGCGTCAAGCCGAGTGCGCCGAAGAGCAGCACGTTGATGAGCAGCATCAGGGCGAGGCCAACAGATGTGTGCCGGCTGTAGACATGGCGCTCCAGCCAGTCATTTGGAGTACCGTAACCGTATTTCTCGACCAGCACCGCATCGTCGGCGGCGGCGCGATAAAGCTCCGCACCGCGCTGCAACAGCGTACCGATGCCGTAGACCTGCGGGCTGTGCGGATCGTCGGCGGTCTCCACGCGGGCATGGTGCTTCCGATGGACGGCAGCCCACTCCTTCGTCACCATGCCAGTGGTCAACCACAGCCAGAAGCGGAAGAAATGCGAAACCAGCGGATGCAGGTCGACGGCCCGGTGCGCCTGATGGCGATGCAGGAAGACGGTGACGGCGACAATGGTGATGTGGGTGAGAACGAGCGCAACGAGTACATATCCCCACCACGGTAAACTGATCAAGCCGGAAAACATTTGACCACCTCCCTACGAAAGTCGACACTCATGCTAGCGGAATACTCCAGTTCGGTCTAACCACCGGGACCATTGCAGTGCATGCAAGTTCCATGACAGCGCGTTCCCGGAAATCCGGGCGCGCTCGGCGTCAAGCGTGGTTGCACCGACCCCGTCGCAACCCATGCCTTTGAACTTTCGTTCGGAACTTGATCGTACCGCCGCGCCTCTACGGGCTCCATCGTGGCGCCTGCTGCTGCCTGCCCTGCAATTTCCCGCGCGCGGTTACGCGCTGCCGATCGTTATCGTGTTCGCCCTACTGTTCTGGCTCGGTTCCGCCTCGATCACCGGCCTGGTTGCCTTCGCACTCGCCGTGTCCTGGCCGATGAAATACGCCTACCATGTGCTCGGGCGCACCGCCCTCGGTCATATGGAACCGCCGCCGATGACCATTGAGCTCGTCAATCCGCTCAGTCAGCAGCCGCTCAAGCATCTGGGCGTTCTGTTCGCCATGCTCTCCGTGTGCTATTGGGCCGGGCAACTGGGCGGTACCGCGCTCGCCCTGCCACTGCTCGTCGCCGCCTTGTACTTTCAGCCCGCGTGCGCGGCGGTCATAGCACTGGACGACAGCCTGGCTGCTGCGCTGGACCCACGGACCCTCATGGCCATGGTCCGTGTTCTTGGCCAGGATTATCTCGCCGTGACCGCCGTGCTCATCGTTGTCGGCGTCGCTGCATTTCTATTTGCCGGTCGCGTTCCGAGCTTCCTCTGGTACGGCCTGCTGCTCTGGGGCACCCTGTCTTCCTTTCATCTGCTGGGACTGGCGATCTACCGGCATCGCGATGAACTGGGCGTGGAGGCGGATGTGTCGCCCGAGCGCGAGCGCGACACGGCGTCCGCGCAGCGCCGGAAGGAGCTGAACGCGCTGCTCGATGAGGTCTATAAACTCAGCACGGGCGACCGCACACAGCGCGCCATCGATCGGCTCCTCGATGGGCTGAAGAGCCTGGGCGACACCGTCGAAGACAACGCCTACGTTCACCAACAAGCCCTGAGCTGGTCGTCACCGGTGATCGCGCTGAGACACGGTCAGCATTATGTCTCGCTGCTGTTGCGCGCGGGTCGCCTCGAGGAGGCCCTCGTCGCCTATGAACGGTGCCTGGCCCGTTCGGACAGGTTCCGCGTCGAACGGGCTGATCAAGTGCTAAGGCTGGCGCAACATGCGGCGGGCGTGCAAAGAAAACCTGTACTCGCTCTGCATGTGCTCAAGGATTTCGAGCAGCGCTTCCCCGACCACCCCGACGCGGGCGCGGTGGCGCGCCTGCGCACCGAGCTGCTGACACCCAACGCGACAACTCCTTCGCATCGATTCTAGGCTGGCCGAAACCAGTCAGGCCTGTTTCGTCAACTCGCTCTGTACACTTCACAACGCCGCCGTCGGCAGAAATAATACGCGCCGACCATGGAAGACATCCTCATTGCCGCCGAAGGCCTGACCCGCCTTTACGGCGAGCGCTGCGCCATTCAAGACATCGACGTCACGCTGCGACGCGGCGAGGTGGTGGGTTTCCTCGGGCCGAATGGCGCCGGCAAGTCCACCACCATGCGCATCCTGAGCGGTGTACTCGCGCCGAGCGCTGGCAGTGTGCACATCGCCGGCATCGACCTGCTCGAACGGCCGCGCGAGGCCAAGGCCCGGATCGGTTACCTGCCGGAGGAGCCGCCGCTGTACCGCGAGTTGCGTGTGGACGAGTATCTGCGCTACTGCGCACGGCTGCACCGTGTGCCGGCACGCGAGGTTGGCGAAGCGCTGCGCCGGGTCAAGGCGCGCTGCGGCCTGGACGACGCCGGTGATCGCCTCATCGGCAACCTGTCGAAGGGCTACCAGCAACGCGTGGGTGTCGCGCAGGCGCTTATCCATGCGCCGGCGGTCGTCATCCTCGATGAGCCCACTGTCGGCCTCGACCCCATACAGATCCGCGAGATCCGCAGCCTCATCCGCGAGCTCGCGGCAGATCATGGCGTCATTCTCTCCACCCACATACTTCCAGAGGTGCAGACTGTATGTGATCGCGTGCTGGTGATCCATCTGGGTCGCATTGTCATGGACTCTCCGTTGCGGGCGTTGCCGGCGGGAGCTGCGCAGTGGCGACTTACGCTACGGCGGCCGCCCGCGGTAGCGGAGTTGCAGCGACTTCCGCAAGTGCAGCGCGTGGAGATGCTGGATGCACAGCGCGTGCTGCTCGAGGGCGTCGCACTCGATGGTGAGGAGCTCGCACGACAGGCGGTTGCGCGCGGCTGGGGGTTGGTCGAGCTCACCGCTCAGGGCCACAGCTTGGAGGAGATCTTTGTGCAGCTCACGTGCGGTGAGACAGCGATGGAGGCGACGTCCTGATGATCATTACGATCGCGCTGCGCGAGCTGCGTTCGCTGTTCCTCTCGCCGCTCGCCTGGGCGATACTTGCGGTGCTGTTGTTCATCCTCGCCTACGTGTTCCTGGTCCAGATCCAGGTGTTCGTCGATTATCAGCCGAGACTTGCGGGCATGGAGTCCGCGCCTGGTGTCACCGAGATCGTCGCCGCACCGCTGTTCGAGTTTGCCGCCATCCTATTGCTGCTCGTCGCCCCGCTGCTCACCCATGGCAGCATCGCCGGGGAGCGACGCGCGGGGACGCTGATACTGCTGCAGGCCGCGCCGGTCAGCTCCTCGCAAATCGTCTTCGGCAAGTTTGTCGCGCTCACGCTGTTCTTCTCTGTGCTGGTGATGCTGGTGGCAGCGATGCCGCTGTCGCTGGCGGCCGGCACGGTGCTCGACTGGCGCCACCTCGCCGCCTGCGTCATTACGCTGGTGCTGCTGCTGGGCGCTTTCTCGGCGATCGGACTGTTTCTGTCGGCGTTGGTAGAGGAGCCGGTGATTGCGGCGGTCATGACCTTCGGGGCGCTGCTGCTGCTGAAGATCCTCGACTGGGCGACGAGCGTCGCGTCGGAGGAAGGGACTAGCGCGGCGTTCCGCTATTTGTCGATGAGCCGTCACTACGAGCCCATGCTGGGCGGCCGCTTCTCCTCGATTGACGTGCTCTATTTCGTGATCTTCACGGCGACGTTTCTCGCGCTGGCGGTGTGGCGGCTGAATGAAGACCGGCTGCAGCGGTAGCAACCCATGCGTCTGACGTCGCGGTCGCAGCTATGGCTGAGATGGCAAGGGTATTTCACCGCCGTACTCATCGTCGCGGTCGCAGGGCTGCTTGCTCTCTTGAGCACACGCCATGAGCGCACCTACGACTGGACGGCAGCCCGGCGGCACACCATCTCCGAGGCGAGCCGCGCGGTGCTCGCGGGTATGCAGGATGCGGTGACGGTGACCGCGTATGTCGGCGAAAACAACCCGCTGCGCGAGCAGATCCGGTTTTTGATTGAGCGGTATCAGCGGGTGAAACCGGATGTGCGCCTGGAGTTCGTCAATCCGGACAGGGAGCCTGAGCGCGTGCGCAGTGCGGGGATCCGCTTCGACGGCGAGATGGTGATCGCCTATGGCGGCCGCGACCGGCACGTCGATCGCTCAAGCGAGCAGGCGATCACCAGCGCGTTGCAGTCGCTGGCCCGCGGCGCCGAGCGCTGGGTGGTGTTTGCGAGCGGGCACGGTGAGCGCGACCCGCAGGGGCGTGCCAACCATGATCTCGCACAGTTCGGCGAGCAGCTCGGCACTCGCGGCTTCAAAGTGCAGCCGTTCGCGCTCGCTGAGACGGGGTCGATCCCGGACAATACCGCGCTGCTGGTCATCGCCAGCCCGCAGACCGACTGGCTGCCGGCCGAGGTCAAGGCTGTGGAGAACTACGTGGAGGCAGGCGGCAATTTGCTGCTGCTGACGGAGCCGGGCGCCCAGCATGGACTCGAGCCGCTGCTCACGCGGGTTGGGGTGACCGTGCAGGCCGGCACGGTCATCGACCCGACAACACAAAAACTCGGCATCGACAACGCGGCGATGGCGTTGGTGCTGCACTACCCGCCGCACCCCGCCACCGAAGCATTCGGGTATCTCACCGCGTTTCCTCTTGCGGCCGGTCTCAAGGCTGATGCGCCGGAAGGATGGGAGACGGCGCCGCTGCTGCAAACCGCGGCAGGTGCGTGGAGCGAGACTGGCGAGCTGCAGGGCAACGTTGGCTTCGACGATGGCCAGGATGGCAAGGGACCGCTCGACATCGGGGTCGCGCTCACCCGCAGTCGCTCCGGCGGCGGCGACGACCCGCGCGAGCAGCGCGTGGTGATCATCGGCGACGGCGATTTCCTCTCCAATACCTTCCTCGGCAACAGCGGCAACCTGGATCTCGGTCTGCGCCTGTTCACCTGGCTGACCGGCGATGATGCGCTCATCACCATTCCGGCGCGCACCGCGCCCGATCAGACGCTGCAGTTATCCCGCACCGCGACGCTGCTCATCGGCCTCGGTTTCCTCTTCGTGCTGCCCCTCGCGCTGCTGGGAACTGGAGCGGCAATCTGGATCCGGCGCCGCGGCCGCTAGGCATCTTCTGATGCACAGCAAGCTGCTCCTCAACCTGACCCTGCTTGCCGCGGTGGTTGTGCTCGCCCTGCTCGCCTTCTATCCGCCCGGCGGCGGCGAAGACGAAGCGGACCAGCCTCTGCTCACTGATCTGAAGCCCGAGCAAATAAGCCGCATCGAGTTGCAGCGCGAGGGTGAACCCGCCATCGTGCTGGTACGCGAGGCCGGCCGCTGGCGCATGCTCGCCCCCTATGCGGTGGAAGCCGATGCGACGCGTGTCGGGTTTTTGCTCGACTTTCTCGGCGCGCGCAGCCTTGCGCGCTTTGCCGTGGCCGAGGCCGATCTTGCGAAGTATGGCCTGGACAAGCCGCACGCGGTGCTGCACTTGAACGGCCGGCGCTTCGAGTTCGGTGCGCAGCACCCGCTCGCCGCCAACCGCTACGTGCGCGCCGGCGATGCAGTTCATCTCATCACGGACATCATCAACCAGCATCTCATGGCGCAGGCGACCAGCTATGTCAGTCCGCGCCTGATCGAGGACGGCGCGGGCGTCGCGTCCATCGCGGTGCCGGGACTGACCGTAGAGCAGAAAGACGGCAAGCTCACGGCCTCGCCGGCCAGCACCTCCGCGGACGCCGTGGCAACTTTCGTGGAGGAGTGGCGCCGGGCGCGCGCCATGCGCGTGCGTCCGCTCACTCCTGCCGAAAGCGATCGCGATCGGCCGGACAGCGCCGAGGTGCACCTCGCGAATGGTCGCGCGGTGACTTTTCAAATTGTCGGGCGAGAGCCGGTTCTACTGCTGGCGCGCATCGATCTGGGGCTCGCCTACGAGGTCGCCGCTGACGTCGGCAAACGCCTGCTGGCATCGGACGGCGGCAAACCGGCACCGTGAGGCTTGTTCCCCATGCCAGAACTGCCGGAAGTCGAGACAACGCGGCGCGGGATCACGCCCTGGTGCGTGGGGCAGAAGGTCACGCGTGTCGATGTGCGCGAACGACGACTGCGCTGGCCCGTGCCCGCTGAAATCGTGGAATCGCTGCCGCGCCAGACTATCCGCAGTGTGGATCGGCGGGCCAAATATCTGCTGATACGCGCAGATCGAGGGACGGTGATCGCTCATCTCGGTATGTCCGGCAGTCTGCGTGTGACAAGACCCAAAGTGCCGCCGCGCAAGCATGACCACCTGGACATCGTTCTCGCCAATGGCATGTGCCTGCGTTTCCACGACCCGCGGCGTTTCGGTTGTGTGCTGTGGACTACCGACGATCCATGTGTCCATCCGCTGCTCAGGGATCTCGGGCCTGAACCATGGGACGCGGATAGTGAATACATCTATCGTCGCTCGCGCGGGCGCAACCAGTCCGTGAAGGGGTTCCTCATGGACAGTCACACGTTGGTGGGTGTGGGTAATATTTACGCCAACGAAGCCTTGTTTCTGGCCAGCATCGATCCGCGGCGCGCGGCGGGCTCGATCTCACGCGCCAGATACCAGCGTCTCGCCACTGCCATTGTGAGGGTACTGGACGAGGCGCTGGGCATGGGTGGCACGACGTTGCGCGATTTCGTCTCCGCAAGCGGCGAACCCGGCTATTTCCGCCAGGTGCTGCGCGTCTACGACCGGGATGGCGAGCCGTGTCGCCGCTGTAGCACAAAGATCCGGCGTATCCTTACCGGTCAGCGTTCCACATACTTCTGCCCGCGCTGTCAGCATTGATGCCTGCCGCCTGTGAGGGGCGCGGAGTACGAGGCATGCTGTCAGGCAGAATGCCTCTGTAGACGGGTCGTCAAGAGGGGGTACCCATGATCAAGCTCTATCAGTTTCGGCCGGCGTTCGGCCTGCCGAATCCCAGTCCGTTCTGCATGAAGGTCGAGACCTATCTGCGCATGACGGGCTTGCCGTTCGAAACGGTGAACAGGGTGGACCTGCGCAAGGCGCCCAAGGGCAAGGCCCCGTACATCGAAGACGGCGGCCGCGCCATCGGCGATTCGGGTTTCATCGTTGACTATCTGAAGGCGACTTACGGCGATCCGCTCGATGGCTGGCTGTCTCCCGAGCAGTGCGCGATTGCGCACGCGTTCAGGAGGATGATGGAAGAGAATCTGTATTGGGTGTTGCTGTATTCGCGCTGGTTTGAGCCGGAGGGTTGGGCAAAGGTGAGCGAGATCTTCTTCGGCGGCCTGCCGGCGCCGGCACGGTGGTTCGTGCCGCTGCTTGCACGCCGCGGCATCAGGCAGGAACTGTGGGGCCACGGCCTAGGTCGCCACAGCCGCGAGGAGATCTACCAGCTTGGCCAGCGCGACATCGACGTGTTGGCTGACTTCCTCGGTGGGAAGGTCTATTTCATGGGCGAGCAGCCTTGCTCCATCGACGCGGTGGCCTACGCATTTCTCGCGAACGTGCTATGGGTGCCGCTCGATTCGCCACTGAAGCAGCAGGTGCTGCGCCACCCTCACTTTGAGGCTTACTGCCGGCGCATGAAGGCGCGCTACTATCGCTGAACCGCAAGCGGCGGCTGTCTGCGGCAGCATCCGCCGCGATCCGGGCACGGCGCTGCTGTACCGACTGACGTTCGGTGGGCAGGCTATACTGCTTTCGGCACAACTCCGAAAGTCATCGGCAGTTACTCTAAGGAACCTCTGAACAAGTAGCCAAATATGGTTGCAAAGTCTGCATACGTGATGATGTCAGGCGAAAAAGTGGGTGCGATGCCCGTTCGTCATCCTGCTCGGGCCTTTTTCTGCCCCGTTTCGCTCACTGCAGACACACTACGCCCACGCCAGTCTCAACAGCCGTCGGCGCACCCGATACAGATTGGTCAGCGCACAGGTCACAAACAGCCGATGCGCGTTCTTCGCCAGCCCTTTGTAGCGGGTCTTCACGAAACCGAAGAGGCGCTTGATGACGCCGAAAGCGTGTTCGACCTTGGCGCGCACGCGGGACTTGGTCTTGTTCTTCGCCCGCTGTACCTCATCGACCCGGAAGCATCCGGCACCGGGCTTTCTCCCAAATCGATGCCCGCAAACCGACGCATCGAAGTCGAGTCGTACAGTGCTTCCTCCACGCCCGGGTCCGAGAGAGTGAACCACTGCTGCAGAAAGTACACCCGCAGCATCATCTCCAGTTCCTTCGGCGGGCGACCAGCGCCGGCCTTCGGATACACCGGCGTAATCAGCACGCACAGTTCAGCCCAAGGCACAATGCGGTCCATCTCGGTGAGAAATTTCTCCCGACGCGTGGTCTTGGTGTATTTCTCAAAGCCCGCGCCCAGTGTCATCTGCCTGCTCATTCTCGTCCTCGCTCCTGCTCGGTGTGCCTACCGATCAGATCGTGGACTTATGCAGAGGTTCCCTAACTGTTTTCGACTTGTACTCTTTGCGATTGGTTTGGTTAGTAAATTTCGGTGAATCTGTAGATGGCCGGTTTTTCCCCATGATGGGCGCCGGTCTGTCAACACGCGAGGAAGGCCGGCTTGTGGCATACGCCGATGCGGTCTAATCTGGTCTGTACTGGTCTAAATAGTTCTGGAGGTACCCCCATGCCCGAGATCGGAGCCTACGAGGCCAAAACCCATCTGCCCAAGCTTCTCGAGCGGGTGGAGAAGGGCGAGCGCTTCGTTATTACTAGACACGGCCGCCCCGTGGCCGAGCTCGTTCCGGTAGCCCGGCACGATCCCGCGAAGATCCGCAAAGCGATCGAGAATCTAAAGGCGTTTCAGAAGACCCATAGTCTGGGCGGACTGTCCGTCCGCGAGATGATCGAGGAAGGGCGGAAATACTGATGCCGTTCGTGGTGGAGCCGCTTCAGCGAGCGTAAGGTGCGTTCCATGCACCATATTACTCCGCTTCTAGTTTCGATCTCGCTTCGTACGGTCACCAGAGGACCTCGACGTTGTAGTTCTTGAATACGCGATCGTTGGTCACGATCGGGAGTTCCTCGATCTGTGCCTGAGCGATGAGCATCCGATCGAACGGGTCACGATGATGCGTGGGGAGCATACCTGCTGCCAACGCGTGTTCAAGGGTGATCGGCAGCGTATCAAACCGCGATTGGTTGATGAGCGCGGGCAGGCGCGACACGGCTTCTCCGGCTTCGGGCAGCTTTCCGAGCCGATGTTTGGTTGCTATCTCCCAGGCGCTGGCGCTGCTGACCAGGATGATGCTCTCTCTGTCCTTGATGACTGTACGCGCGCGGCGGGAAAGCTTCGGGTCGTCAAACAGCCACCAGAGCAGCGTGTGGGTGTCCAGCAACGCCTTTACTGGCTCCATGCTTCCAATTCCTCCGACGGCAGCGGCTCGAAGAACGCCTTGGTGAGGCGTCCTTTCGCCAAACCCGGTTTGCGTTCTTTGGTGGTCTCAATCGGCACGAGCTTCGCGTAAGGCTTGCCTGCCTTGGCGAGGATGATTTCTTCACCGGCATGCACGCGTTCTAGCAGGCGCGAGAAGTGCGTTTTCGCTTCGTGTACGTTGACGATTTTGGCCATGGCGTTCCCGTCAATCATAGTGGACTAACCTAATGGACTAAGTCTATCGTGGTCACGGGCTTTGTGCAAAAGGGCGGGCAATCATTCCGGGACCTTGCACTGGGACCTACAGGGCTGATGGTCGAGGCTACGGCTGGTACGAGGCGCTGAGGGCATGCACGGCGTCGATGAAGGTGCGGACGTGCTTCGGGGTGGTGGGGTAATGAGTACACTGCCTGCAGCTTGCAGCGGATAGCTGGGTCGCAGTCAACTTGTGGACGATCGCAATTTGTAGGAGAAGACTTTTGTATCCTTTGTGAGGCTTTTCGGGCGCGCCCACACTGTGGTCTCTTGCTTGGCCTGAAAGGCATCGATATTCACAAGGCTGCTCTAACACTGCCCCAAAAAACTCAAACTCGTGCCTCGGGAGAATGACCGGATAAGCCTTGTTTTTAGGCTTCAAAACCATCCGCATCCGTTCGCGGCCCCGCTACTTCACCGCGAATTTGTTGCACGATCGCGATCACTGCCAATCGCGCAAGCCTCGCCCTTTCAACCGCCGCCTTTGATCTGTGGCGCCGTTTGTGGGAGTTCTCTATACTGAATGTTGAAATATTCAACAAGTGGGGGCTTCCGACGTGGGTACGGTTAACTTTAGTGTTCCAGACGACATCAAGAGGGCCTTCAATAAGGCATTTGAGGGGGAGAACAAGAGCGCGGTCCTGGCTCGCTTGATGCGACAGGCAGTGGACGAGCGTGAGCGGCAGAGACGGAGAGCAGCGGCGATCGATGCACTGCTTTCCCTGCGGCGCCGTACCAAGCCGGTTAGCGAGGCTGCCATCCGTAAGGCCAGGCACAAAGGCCGGCCGTGATAACGGTCATCGACGCGAGCGTTATCGTCAAGTGGTTCTTCCCGGATCCGGTCCGGGAGTCCGACAGCAATCATGCGCTGGCGGTGCTCAAGGCTATTCGCGAGCGCAAAGCGGAGCCGCTACAGCCGCCACACTGGCTTGCGGAGGTGGCAGCGGTGATCGCACGGCTCGACCCCGGGATCGCCGAGGAGGCGGCCGATCTTTTGGACGCCATGGAATTCCGTGTGACTGGTGATGCGGTAATCTACAAGCGTGCGGCGGTGCTGGCGGCAGAGTTGAGCCACCATCTTTTCGATACGCTCTATCATGCCGTGGCGCTGGAACACGATGCGACATTGATCAGCGCCGACCGTCGTTATTTCAACAAAGCCCGGCATCTTGGGAGAATCGCATATCTGCCAAACTGGGAAGCAACCCAAGGTGAAGGAGCGCGCTGAGCGAATCATCGACAGACCAGACCGCATCTCCTCGCGAAACAGAGGTATAACGCGTGCGCGGAAACGCCCATACGGGGCGAGTTGATCAGCTCTCAATTCCTCGCGGCTGATATCGACGCTGGCGATCGATTGCTCGGCGCCAGCCGTGCGGAAGAACGTTGGAACGAGGGAACGAGGAGCAGAGTGGGTGCAGCAGGTGGCGTTCGGTCTGAACGGCGAATGCGCGGTGCGGAAAACCCGCAAGCTTTTTTAGTGATCTGTCGACTGCGGCGACTCCAGTCGGTCCCGCGGTACGATTACCGCTGCGCCTTCGCCGCGTGGATCGGCGGCGGCCTGCACGCGGCGCGCGGCCCTGTCCCAGAGGATCGCCTGCATGTTGCCGTAGCGGCGGTCCACGGGCGTGAGTGAGTGGCCGCGCCGCTTCAGCCCGGCCTGCTCGATCTCGCTTAGGGTGCCCGGTTCGAACTCGACGGTGTCGGGCAGGAACTGATGATGCATGCGCGGCACGGCGACCCACGACTCCGGTCCGTGGCCGTCGGCGAAATCGAGCGCCGCGAGCAACACCATGCTGATGATGCGGCTGCCCCCCGGTGTGCCCAGGATGCCGATGCGGTCAGGCGTCTCGAGGAAGGTGGGCGTCATGCTGGACAGGGGCCGCTTGCCCGGCTCGATGGCGTTGGCGCGGCCGCCGACCAGCCTGTACGCATTCGGCGTGCCCGGCGCGGCGACGAAATCATCCATTTCATCGTTCAGCAGCACACCGGTGCCCGCGGGCACGAAGCCCGAGCCGAACGGCAGATTGAGGCTCAAGGTCGCCGCAACGCGGTTGCCCTCGGCGTCCAGGATTGAGAAATGGGTGGTGTTGGCGCCCGCCGCCTCGCGTGGCGGCACGGCGAGCGTCTCGCTGGGCGTGGCTCGCCCGGCATCGATGCCATCGCGCAGGGTTGCGGCATAGCTCTTGCTGGTCAGTCGCTTGATCGGCGCGGCGACGAAGGCCGGATCGCCGAGATAACCGGCACGATCGGCGTAGGCGCGGCGCATGCTCTCGATCAGCATGTGTTTTCGCGTGATGAGATCCATCGCTTCCAGATTGAGCCCTTCGAGGATGTTCAATGCCTCGATGAGTACGGTGCCCCCGGAGGATGGCGGCGGAACCGAAACGATGCGGACGCCGTGGTAGTGGCCCACGAGCGGCGCACGTTCGATGACCCGATAGCCCTTGAGGTCCGCTTCGCTCCAGATCCCGCCAGCCGCCCGCACGCCCTCGACGAGCCGGGCGGCGAGATCGCCGGTGTAAAAGCCGCGCGCGCCCTCTGCGGCGATCCGCTCCAGCGTGGCGGCCAGTTCGCTTTGCGTGAGCGGGTGGCCGGGGGGTGGCACGGCACCGTTTCTCAGGAAGATCGCGGCCGCCGCCGGCGATGCGCGCAACGCCTGCAGCCGCGCCGCCGCCAGCCGTTGATACGCCCGACCAGTCGCAGAGCCTTCACGCGCGAGCCGGATGGCCGGCGCCAGAGTGCTCGCCAGCGGCAATCGGCCGTAGTGCGTGGACAGGTGCTCGAGCGCCGCGGGAATGCCGGGAATGGCAGCGGCCAACGCGCCGTCGATCGATGCGCGCGGTATGAGTCTGTCCTGCGCGTCGAGGTACATGTCCTGGCTGGCGGCGAGTGGTGCCGTTTCGCGCGCGTCGATGACGACCTCGTGCGCGCCGGCGGCGCGGTGCACAAGGAAGAAGCCGCCACCGCCGAGTCCGGAGTTGAACGGTTCCACGACTGCCAGGGTCGCCGCGACGGCGACTGCCGCGTCGAAGGCGTTGCCGCCTGCGGCGAGGATGTTCATGCCCGCCTCCGTGGCGAGCGGATGCGCGGATACGATCGCGAAGGCCGGAGGCCGCTCATCCGCCGCGATAGCCGGCGCGGCACCCGCGAGCAGCAGAAGAAGGAACAGCCACTGCATGCTGTCACTATACGTTACCGTGCAGTGTGGGTTTGCGGGTTGCTGCACCGCGCGCATGGGTGCGGCGAACGGCGGTCATTGGGGAGTGATAGTCGTGCTCGCCGTGCGCGGGAGGGAACGGACAGACCCCGCTGCTGCCGGGTCCTTGTCAATCCGCGCAGGAGAGGCGCGTCCGCCCGCTTGGCCGGAGCGCCGACTATGAGTCGGTCGCGGTGAGGCTCAGGAACTTTTCCCGCAACTGCTCGGGGGTCTCCGGATGGGCAGGATCGGGGATGATGCACTCGACCGGGCAGACCTCCACGCAGCGAGGCTTGTCGTGGTGTCCGACGCACTCGGTGCACAGGCGCGGAGTGATGAGGTAGTACTCCGGGCCCGGCGAAATGGCGCCGTTCGGGCACACCGGCTCGCAGACGTCGCAATTGATGCAGTGGTCAGTGATGAGCAGCGCCATGATATTCGAAGAATTGATGTGAGCTAATTGTTTTGACCGCCGACTGTGACGCCAGGTTCACGCAGCGCCGCCGCGACAACCGGATGGACGAATAGGGAGACATCGCCGCCAAGATGCGCGATCTCGCGGATCAGGCTGGAAGAGATGAACTGGTACTGCTCGGCGGGCGTGAGGAACACCGTGTCCACGTCCGGCATCAATTTCCGGTTCATGCCGGCAAGCTGGAACTCGTACTCGAAGTCGGAGACTGCGCGCAGTCCGCGCAGGATAAGCTTTGCCCCGCGCGCCCGCACATAGTCGGCCAGCAGGCCGTCGAACCGGCAGACCTCGCAGTTCGGGATCCCCTGCAATACGGCGCGGACGAGCTCTACACGTTCATCCGTAGTGAAGCGCGTGTGCTTGCTCGCACCACTGGCCACTGCCACGATTACGCGCTCGAAGATGCGCGAGGCGCGCAGCACAATATCCGTGTGGCCATTTGTGATCGGGTCAAAAGTTCCTGGATACAACACGACCCCGTTCATGGCTCCCCCTTGTCGACGGCGCCAGTCTGCACCAATAGGTAACGCACCTGCCCCGCGACCTTTTCGCGGCGCACACTCCAGTCCCGCGGTAATTGTGGCATAAGTGCTTCCTTTTCGATCTCGATGTAGACCATGGCCCCGGGCGCGAGCCAGTCAGAGGCGGCAAGTCGTTCGCAGCAGTGCGGCACCCAGCCCTGCCGGAACGGTGGGTCGAGAAAGACAATGTCGAAGGGACGAGCCGTCTGTTGCAACCACGCTGCGGTCTCGGCCTGCCCGACAGTGATGTTTCCGGCGTCGAAGCGTTGCACCATCGCCTGCAGATGCCGGACCTTGCGCGCGTCCTGATCGATCAGGACGACCTCTGCGGCGCCGCGCGAGGCAGCCTCGAAGCCGAGCGCACCGGTGCCGGCGAAAAGATCCAGGCAACGCGCGCCGTCGATCACGGGCATCAGCCAGTTGAAGAGCGTCTCGCGAATGCGGTTGCCGGTGGGGCGCAGGTCGGATTCTGCCAGCACCGGGAGCCAGCGGCCTCGCCAACGACCGCCGATGATGCGGATGCGGCCGTAGTGGGCGGGATCAGAACGCAAACGCACTATAGCCTCGCTGTAATTCGGCGGTAGCGGATTTCAGCGTCGAAGTCTCCATAGTCGGATGGTAGGATAACGCATCGTTCTCACGCCGCCTTACCCGCTCGATGTTCGGAATCAAGACACGCACGGACGAGGAAACCAGAGTCAGACGCGGTCTCTTTCAGTCACTTCGGGATGGCCTGCACCGCACCCGCGAAAGCCTGCTGGGCGGACTGTCCTCGCTGTTGCCGGCGGCCGGCCGCGCCATCGATGCGACGACTCTCGAGGGCGTGGAGGAGTGCCTGCTGCTGGCCGATGTCGGCGTGGAGGCCACCGCGGAGCTGATCGACAAAGTGCGCGCCCGCCACAAGCGGGCCAGGCTCGCGGACAGCGAGGCCCTCTACCGAGCGCTGCGCGAGGAGATGGTCGCGCTGCTGGAACCGGTCGCCGTTCCGCTCACCATCCCTGCGGCCCACGACAGCCCGTTTGTGCTGTTGGTGGTCGGCGTAAACGGCGCCGGCAAGACCACCACGATAGGCAAGCTCGCCGGCCGCTTTCAGGGGCAGGGTCTGAAAGTGATGCTGGCCGCCGGCGACACCTTCCGCGCCGCGGCGGTGGAGCAGCTGCAGGCCTGGGGCGAACGGCTGGAAGTCCCTGTCATCGCGCAGGCAGCGGGCGCCGATCCGGCTTCGGTCATTTATGATGCGCTGGCGGCGGCCAGGACGCGCGGCGCCAGCGTGCTCATCGCCGACACGGCCGGACGCCTGCACACGCGCGAGAATCTGATGGAGGAACTGAAAAAGATCCGCCGGGTGCTTGCCAAGCTCGATGCCACCGCGCCGCACGAGGTGCTGCTCGTGCTTGACGCGACAACGGGGCAGAACGGTGTCATCCAGGCGCAACAGTTCCAGGCGGCGGTGAATGTGACCGGCATCGCGCTGACCAAGATGGACGGCACCGCCCGCGGCGGCATCCTGTTCGCGATCGCCAAGCGTCTGGGCATCCCTATCCGCTACGTAGGAGTCGGCGAGCGCGCAGAGGACCTGCGTGTCTTCAACGCCGGCGAATTCGTCGATGCGCTGCTCGGCAGCGATCCGCCCGGCTGATGATTCAGTTCTCCGACGTGTACAAAGCGTACCCTGGCGGACAGGAGGCGCTGAAGCGCGTCAGTTTCGAGATCCCGAACGGCGAGTTCACCTTTGTCACGGGGCACTCCGGGGCGGGCAAGAGCACGTTGCTGCGGCTCATCGCTCTCATCGAGCGCCACACACGCGGCCAGATCATCGTCGACGGGCAGAGCCTGGAGCGCATCCCACGGCGGTATGTTCCGTACTACCGGCGCAAGATCGGCTTCATCTTTCAGGATCACCGTTTGCTCTTCGACCGTCCCGTGTTCGACAATGTGGCGCTGCCGCTCGCCATCGTGGGTCTGACGCCGACCGAGACGGCCAAGCGTGTGCGTGCGGCGCTCGATCGGGTCGGTCTGCTCGACATGGAAAAGCGCCTGCCGGCGCAGTTGTCGGCCGGCGAGCAGCAGCGCGTGGGAATCGCACGGGCCGTGGCCCCCAAGCCCGACATCCTGCTCGCCGATGAGCCCACCGGCAATCTCGATGCCGAGCTGTCACGGGACATCATGGAACTTTTCGATCGTTTCAATCAGGTCGGCGTCACGGTCATCATCGCCACCCATGATCTCGATTTGCTGCGCGAGTTCGGGCATCGGGCGATCACGCTGCG